>JAMNXS010000016.1 GCA_023653025.1 Burkholderiaceae bacterium | reverse complement strand
TCGTCGCTCATCTGCAGCGCCTGCTGCAGGCCGGCATAGCCTTCGTGCGCGACGTAGTCGTCAATGGACAGCGGATCGGTGATGCCGACCCGCGCGAAGGTCAGCCGCTCCTGCTTTTTCAGGAACGGGATGTCGTCGGTCTTGCCCAGAGCGAGCCGGTGCGCGCCGCCCTCATTGAATTTCGCGTCGAACAAGGCGGCGACATCGCCCGGCTCGACCGGTCCGTAGGCGATCCGCCCCTCGGCCACCCCGACTTCGACCAGCGGCTCGAGCCAGAACATGCCGCGCGAGCCGTTGCGCACGATCTCGATAGCGATACCGCGCCGCGCTGCCTCGGCGGCGATGGCCTGCGCCACCTCGTCAGCACCGAGGGCCAGCGCGGTCGAGTCGCGGGGAATGAAAATTTTCACGCTCATGCGTTGCTCCTTGCGCGCGCGACCAGCGCATCGAATCGGTGTTCGTCGACGCGCGCATGCACGCGCTCGCCGACCATCATCGACGGCCCGCAGGCACAGTGCCCGAGGCAGTAGACGGGCTCCAGCGTGACGCTGCCGTCGCTCGTGGTTTGATGAAAGTCGATGCCCAGCGAGCGCTTCGCATGCGCGGCCAGCGCCTCAGAGCCGACCGACTGGCACGCCTCCGCCTGACACAGTTGCACGACGACCTTGCCGGCCGGCGCCTTGCGGAAATGGTGGTAGTAACTGAGCACGCCATGCACCTCGGCGCGCGACAGATTCAGCCGGTCGGCGATCGCGGGCACGGCGTCGGACGGCACATAGCCGTGCTCGGCCTGGATCGCATGGAGAATGGGCAGCAGCGCGCCGTCAGGGGCGCCCAGCTGCGTCAGCGCGGCGTCGATGCACGCGTCGTAGGAAGCGGTGGGCATCGGAGTCTCCGGTCGTTTTTATATGCACCAAAAAACATATTTTGGCGCGCCTTGAAAGCCAGTCGCTTCAAAGGCTTGGAGGATGTTCCGCCCGACCGATCAAGATGTCAATATGAGATTTTTTGCCTATAGAAGAGGTATTGAACGGCAGATTCGCGAGTGGCCCAGCGATGAGATACACTGTATACATATTCTTCGGGAGTCACTCCATGGAATCGACCGTCCTCACCATCCGGATTAGCCCGGACACCAAAGATCAACTCGACAAACTGGCTCAGGCAACCAAGCGCTCAAAGTCTTTTCTGGCAGCAGAAGCCATCGACAGGTATCTCGAGGTCGAGGCTTGGCAGGTGGAAGAAATCAGGACAGCCCTGCAAGAGGCCGACGCCGGCGACTTCGCCTCCGACGAGGATCTGGCCGCCGTGATGAAGAAACATGAGGCTTGAGTGGTTGAGGGTTGCCATTCGCAACCTCGAAGCCGAAGCCGATTACATCGCCAGGGAGAGCCCGGAAAACGCCAGGGCGTTCCTGCGGCATCTGACGAGCAGTGTGAAGGAACTGGCCACCCACCCGCATCTTGGCCGCCCGGGGCGAGTGTTGGGCACGAGGGAACTGGTGATTACCCGTTATCCGTATATTGTCCCTTACCGCATCCGGGAGAACAGCGTGGAGATTCTTCGCGTCCTCCACACCTCCCGGGCCTGGCCCGACGATCTGCCTGCCCGGGGATTCAATCGTTCTTGATGACGATGCTCGGAAACTTGCTGCTCATGTCCTTCGCCTTCTCGGCCACCTTCACCGCGACCTTGCGCGCAATCTGCTTGTAGATCTGCGCGACCTGCCCGTCCGGGTCGGCCACCACGGTCGGCCGGCCGGAATCGGCCTGCTCGCGGATGCTCATCGTCAGCGGCAGCGCGCCGAGGAAATCGACGCCGAAATCCTTGCACATCTTCTCGCCGCCACCCTGGCCGAAGATGGGCTCCGCATGGCCGCAATTGCTGCAGATGTGCATGCTCATGTTCTCGACGATGCCGAGGATGGGAATGCCGACCTTCTCGAACATCTTCAGGCCCTTGCGCGCGTCGAGCAGCGCGATGTCCTGCGGCGTGGTGACGATCACCGCGCCGGTGACCGGCACTTTCTGCGACAGCGTCAGCTGCACGTCGCCGGTGCCCGGCGGCATGTCAACGACCAGATAGTCGAGGTCGCGCCAGTTGGTCTGCTCGAGCAACTGCTGCAGCGCCTGGGTGACGATCGGGCCGCGCCAGACCATCGGCTGGTCGGGATCGATCATGAAGCCGATCGACGCCACCTGCACGCCGTAGTTTTCCAGCGGCTCCATGGTCTTGCCGTCGTGGCTGTCCGGCTTGCCGGAGACGCCCATCATCATCGGCTGCGACGGGCCGTAGATGTCGGCATCCAGCAGGCCGACCTTCGCGCCCTCGGCTGCCAGCGCCAGCGCAAGGTTGACCGCGGTGGTCGACTTGCCGACCCCGCCCTTGCCGGACGCCACCGCAATGATGTTGCGCACATTGGTCATCAGCTTGACGCCGCGCTGCACCGCATGCGCGGCGATCTTCACCTGCACGTTGGCGCTGACATTCGCTGCGCCGGGCAATGCGCGCACGGCGTCGATGACCATCGTGCGGATGGCGTCGATCTGGCTGTTGGCCGGATAGCCGAGCTCGATGTCGAGCGACACGTTGCCGCCGTCGACCCTCAGGTTCCTCGCGGATTTGCTGCTGACCAGATCCTTGCCGGTGTTCGGATCGATGACGCGCGACAAGGCGTCGCGCACGGAATCTACGGTAATGCTCATTGCGTCTCCTGACAGAAGAGCGCAAGTCTAAACGAAAGCGGCCGCCCCCGTCGGGAGCGGCCGCACAAAAACACCTGCGTGATGGTGCTGTCTACCTGAACAGCACGGCCGACTTCTGCAGCGTGACCCAGATGCCGTAGGCGAGCGGAATGCCGACCGCCAGCCAGGCGAGCGTCGCCAGCACCGGATGGCTGCCCTGCGCTCCGTCGCCGCCACGGCCGTTGGCCGTCGCCAGCGCCTTCTCGTGCGCGAGCTGCTTCTCGCGCGCCAGTTCTTCGTCGGACATGAACCAGCGGTCTGCCACCGGGCGCACCAGCAGGTTGGCGATCAGGCCGACGACCAGCATCGCAGCCAGCACGTAGAAGATCGGCGCGTAAATCTGGTCGAACGGTATGTTCTGTTCGAGCCGGATGTCGTGCATGTAGTTGACGACGACCGGCCCGAGGATGCCGGCGGTCGACCACGCGGTCAGCAGCCGGCCGTGGATCGCGCCGACGAACTGCGTGCCGAACATGTCGGCCAGGTAGGCCGGAATGGTCGCGAAGCCGCCGCCGTACATCGACGCGATCACGCAGAAGCAGGCCACGAAAATGGCGAGCGACTTCCAGTCGGCCGCCAGCGAGGCCAGCACGTACAGCGCGATGCCGAGCACGAAGAAGATCACGTAGGTCTGCTTACGGCCGAGCTTGTCGGACGACGAGGCCCACACGACGCGGCCGCCGATGTTGAACAGCGAGATCAGGCCGACGAAGCCTGCGCCAATGGCGACAGCGGCGGCCAGCAGTTCCTTGTCCGCCTTCAGGTCGGCGAAACCGAGCCCGGACTGCGAGACCAGCGCGCCGCCGAATGTCTCCTGCAGCATCGGCGAGGCCGCGCCGATGATGCCGATGCCGGCCGAGACGTTCATGCACAGCACAATCCACAGCAGCCAGAATTGCGGCGTCTTGTGCGCGTTCCTCAGGTGGACGTGGCGGGTCGCGATCATCGCGTTGGCCGACGCCGGCGGCGGCTCCCAGCCGGCCGGCTTCCAGCCGGTGGCCGGCACGCGATAGCCGAAGGCGCCGGAAAACATGAAGACGGCGTAAATCGCCGCCAGCGCGACGAAGGTCTGCCAGACGCCGGGGTCGGTCGGCGTCGCGAACTTCGACATCAGCAGCGTCGCCAGCGGCGAGCCGATCATCGCTCCGCCGCCGAAGCCCATGATCGCCATCCCGGTCGCCATGCCGCGCCGGTCCGGAAACCACTTGATCAGCGTCGATACCGGCGAGATGTAGCCCAGGCCGAGCCCGATGCCGCCAATCACGCCCGAGCCGAGCCAGAGCATCCATAACTGGTGCTCGTAGATGCCGAGCGCGGAGATCAGCAGGCCGCCACACCAGCAGACGGCGGACACCAGGCCTGCCTTGCGCGGACCAGAGCGCTCGAGCCAGCCGCCCCAGACCGCAGCCGCACAGCCGAGCACGACGAAGAACAGCGTATACATCCAGCCGAGGTCGAACTGCGTCCAGTTGCAGTCGGTGGCGAACAGCGCGCGGCCGGTGCCGGCCAACTTGTCGGCAAACGTCGTCGCGCCCGCGGCGCAGGATGGCAGCGGCGCGCCGTCAGGGCCGAGCAGCGCATTGCCGAGCGGCTTCCAGAACACGGAAAAGCCATAGGCCATGCCGATGCAGAGGTGGATGGCGAGTGCTGCGGGGGGCACCAGCCATCGGTTGAAACCGGGGCCGGCGATCGTGCGTTCCTTGGCGAGCAAACCTGCTAGGGCCATGTCTCCTCCTGAATGGCCGCCAGCGCGACGGCAGCCGTGTATGTAGGTATTTTGATTGGGGGCAAGTCGCGAAGCGTCGTCAAGCTAACACCCTGCATTCCACGTTGCAATATGCTAATGTAGACATAATGTTCAAAGTCAGGATCAACCCGCACTGGGAGATATCGCGCGACGAAGGGCAGCCGCTCGACACGGCGGTGCTGCTCTCGCTGTTGCGCGCCATCGAGGAAACCGGCTCGATCGCGCGCGCCGCGCAGACGGTCGGGCTTTCCTATCGCTATGCGTGGGGCCTGCTGCGCGAAGCCGAGGAACTGTTCGGCCACAGCCTGATGCAGACCGGCCGCGGCCGCGGCACGCAACTTTCCGCGCTGTCCGAAAAGCTGATCTGGGCCGACCGCCGCGTCTCGGCGCGCCTGTCGCCCACGCTCGACAGCCTCGCTTCCGAACTCGAAGGCGAACTCGGCCGCACACTGGGCGCGACGCCCGCCATGGTGCGGCTCGACGCCAGCCACGGCTTTGCGGTGGCGGCCTTCCTGAAACTGGCCGGCGAGTCCGGCCTGCCGATCGACCTGCGCTACCGCAACAGCACCGATGCGGTGGCCGCGCTGTCGCGCGGCGAGTCGGATCTGGCCGGCTTCCATGTGCCGCTCGGCGAATTCGAGGCGCAGTCGGTCGAGCGCTACAGCAAGTGGCTGGACCCGAAGACGCACCGCCTGATCCACCTCGCCGTCCGGGCCCAGGGCCTGTTCGTCAACCCCGGCAATCCCTTCGGAATCCGCGGACTGGACGACCTCGCGCGCCCCACCGTGCGCTTCGTCAACCGCCAGGTAGGGTCCGGCACGCGCCTGCTGCTCGAGCTGATGCTGTCCAAGCACGCGGTCACCGCGTCGATGGTCAATGGCTACGAGAACACCGAGTTCACGCACTCGGCCGTCGCCGCCTTCATCGCCAGCGGCATGGCCGATGTCGGCTTCGGCGTGCAGACCGCGGCCGAGCGCTTCAAGCTCGATTTCATTCCGCTGGCGCGCGAGCGCTATTTCTTTGCGGTGGCCGCTGACGCGCTCGAGCAGCCGAAGATGCGGCAGGTGATCGAAGTCGTGCGTTCGCCGGAATTCCGCCAGTCGGTGCAACAGCTCGCTGGCTATGACGCGACCGACACCGGCGAGATCCTGACGCTGGCGCAAGCCTTCAGCGCTCCGTCACGCAAGCAACCTGCCTGAACGGCGATGGGCATCCCTGCTGAACGGATCACCGGCCTGATACTCGCCGGCGGGCGCGGCATGCGCATGGGCGGCGCCGACAAGGGACTCGAGGTGTTTCGCGGCGAGCCACTGGCCAGCCATGCGCTGCGCCGCCTGCGGCCGCAGGTCGGCAGCCTGATGATCAATGCGAACCGGCATCTCGAACGCTATGCCGCCCTCGGCGCGGCCGTCGTGCCCGATGTCGTCGCCGGCTATGCCGGCCCGCTGGCCGGGCTGCATGCCGGCCTCTCCCGCTGCAACACCGATGTCCTCGCCTGCGTGCCGTGCGACACGCCGGCGTTTCCAACCGACCTGGTCAGCCGGCTGGCCGCCGCCCTCGAGGGCGGCACGGGCATGGCAGCCATCGCGGTCACCGACGGCGCGGGCGGCAGGCAACGCCACCCTGTGTTCTGCCTCATGCGGCGAGCCGCCCTGCCCGCGTTGGGCGACTACCTGCACGGCGGCGGACGCACATTCGGCGCGTGGCTGGACGCCATCGGTTGTGCCGAGGCGCTGTTCGACGACGCGGCGGCGTTCACCAACCTGAACACGCGCGAAGAACTCGAGGACTTCGCCCGCCGCTCGTCCTGATCATTGCTTGCCGTCGGTCCTCGGCTTGAAATGCTTGTCGCTGATCCTGAACTTGCCGCGCCGGTCGCCCATCAGCTGGCGCAACTCGGCGATCGACAGGGCACTGACCTCGTGCATGCGGATCAGCAGCGATGCCGTGACCGGCAGCCGGCGGTGACGGATCTTGCTGATCACCGGCGGCGACACCTCGAGCGCGCGCGACAGCGCCGCATCGTTCTTCAGATTGAGCCTGCCGATCAATGAAGCGAGCAACTGGTCGGGGTCGTAGCGCTGCATCGATTGCATCTTGTCTTGTTCCATGGCGTCCTCATGCAAGTGATAAATCCACTCGCATTCTGACAACATGTCCCCCTGCTTTCTTGAGCCGACACAACAGCGCACAAACGCTCGCTCGCAGCCTCGCTGCCTGCTGCGTCAGCGCAAATCCGCAGCGATCGGCAAGGCCGTCTTGTACTTCACCTGCTTCAGCGCGAAGCTCGACTTGATGTTCTTGATGCCGGCGATGCGCGTCAGGTGATCGAGGATGAAGCGCTCGAGCGACTGGATGTCGGGCACGACGATGCGCAGCAGGTAATCCTCGTCGCCCGTCATCAGATAGACCTCCATCACCTCGTCGAAACGGCTGACCGCCTTCTCGAAGCGCTCGAGCGCGCCGGCCTCCTGCTTCTCGAGCGACACGCGCACGAAGACATTCACCTTCAGCCCGAGCGCATGCGGATCGGCCAGCGCGACATAGCGCGCGATCACGCCCTCGCTCTCGAGGCGCTTGACGCGCGCCAGCGTGGGCGACGGCGAGAGGCTGACGCGCGCCGCGAGTTCGACATTCGTCAGGCTCGCGTCCTGCTGCAGCTGGCGCAGGATGCGAAAGTCGGTAATATCGAGATCAGCCATCGTTGCATTCCGTTATCTATATTAAAGCCGGCATTTTATGCCGGATAGGATTCTCTTTGCGATGTTTTCGGCAGCACCTGCCGCGCATAATCCGTTAACTTGTCGACATCAATCACGCAACGCATGACGCAGGATCCCCGATGGACATGATGACCCCCGAACACCTGATCCGGCAGCTCGACATCGACGAGAGCGAGACCGCCGAATGGATCGCCGCCCTGAACTCCGTGCTGGCGACCTCGGGCCCGGAGCGCGCGCATTTCCTGCTCTCGCAGCTGGCCGCTGCCGCGCGCGACGCCGGGCTCAAATGGCGCGACTCGCGCATCACGCCGTATGTGAACACGATACGGCCGCACGAGGAGCCCCCCTATCCGGGCGGCTCGGACGCGCTGGCGATCGAGGAGAAAATCGCCGGCATATTGCGCTGGAATGCGCTGGCGATGGTGGTGCGCGCCAACCGCGCCTACGGCGAACTGGGTGGCCACATTGCCAGCTACGCGTCGGCGGCCGACCTGTTCGAGGTCGGTTTCAACCACTTCTTCCGCGCTCGCACCGACGACTTCGGCGGCGACCTCGTCTACTTCCAGCCGCACTCGGCGCCCGGCATCTATGCGCGCGCCTTCCTCGAGGGCCGGCTGGGCGAGGACAATCTCGCGCACTACCGGCAGGAGATCAGCGCGCGCGGCGCGGGCATCCAGGGCCTGTCGTCGTACCCGCATCCGTGGCTGATGCCGGATTTCTGGCAGTTCCCGACCGGCTCGATGGGCATCGGACCGATCAGCGCGATCTACCAGGCGCGCTTCATGCGCTACCTCGAACACCGCGGCCTGATGGCTCCGCAGCCGCGCAAGGTCTGGGGCGTGTTCGGCGACGGCGAAATGGACGAGCCGGAATCGCTGGCCGCGCTGTCGCTGGCCTCGCGCGAAAAGCTCGACAACCTCGTGTTCGTCATCAACTGCAATTTGCAGCGGCTCGACGGACCGGTGCGCGGCAACGGCCACATCATCGACGAGCTCGAAACCCTGTTCGGCGGCGCCGGCTGGAACGTGATCAAGCTGCTGTGGGGCTCGGACTGGGATCCGCTGTTTGCGCACGACCAACGGGGCGAACTGGTCGATGCGCTGAACCGCACGGTGGACGGCCAGCTGCAAACCTTCGCCGCCAACGACGGCCCGTTCAACCGCGAGCACTTCTTCGGCCAGACGCCGGGGCTGCAAGCGATCGGCTCGCTGCTCACCGACGACGAGATCGATCGCCTCAAGCGCGGCGGCCACGACCTGCGCAAGATCCACGCCGCCTATCATGCGGCAGTTCGCCACGCCGGCCAGCCGACGGTCATCCTCGCGCAGACCAAGAAGGGCTTCGGCATGGGCAAGGCCGGCCAGGGCCGGATGACCACGCACCAGCAGAAGAAGCTGGAGCTGTCGGACCTGCTCGAGTTCCGCGACCGCTTCCGGCTGCCGCTGTCGGATGCCCAGGTCGAGGCGCTCGAATTCTGCAAGCCGGCCGCAGATAGCGACGAGATGCGGCACCTGCAGGCGCGCCGCGCCGCGCTCGGCGGCTACCTGCCGGTGCGCGCGCCGGGCCGCGCCGCGCTGCCGGCGCCGGCCATCGATGGCTGGGCCGGCTTCGCACTCGAGGCGGACCAGAAGGAAATGTCGACCACGATGGCGCTGGTGCGGATGATGGGCAGCCTGCTGAAAGACCCGGCGCTCGGACGGCATGTCGTGCCCATCGTCGCCGACGAGGCCCGCACCTTCGGCATGGCCAACCTGTTTCGGCAGGTCGGCATCTATTCCGCGCAGGGCCAGCTGTACCAGCCGGAAGACATCGGCTCCATCCTCTACTACCGCGAGGCGACGGACGGCCAGATTCTCGAGGAAGGCATCACCGAAGCCGGCGCGATCTCGTCATGGACGGCCGCCGCCACCAGCTACGCGGTGCATGGGCTGCCGATGCTGCCCTTCTACATTTACTACTCGATGTTCGGTTTCCAGCGCATCGGCGACCTGATATGGGCCGCTGCCGACCAGCGCGCGCGCGGCTTCCTGATCGGTGCCACCTCGGGCCGCACCACGCTCGGCGGCGAGGGACTCCAGCATCAGGACGGCAGCAGCCATCTGGTGGCCGCCACGATCCCGAACTGCATCGCCTATGACCCGGCCTATGCCTGCGAACTGGCCGTCATCCTCGACGAAGGCATGCAGCGCATGCTGCAGCGGGACGACGATGTCTTCTACTACGTTACCGTCACCAACGAGAACGAAGCCCAGCCCAGCCTGCCGGCCGGCGCGCGCGAAGGAATACTGCGCGGCATGCACTGCGTGCTGCCATCCGAGGGTGCGGATGTGCGGCTGCTGGCGGCCGGCCCGTTGCTGAAAGAGGCACTGGCGGCGGCCGACTTGCTCGAGGAAAAGTTCGGCGTGAAGGCCGACGTGTGGAGCGTGACCAGCTTCTCCGAACTGGCGCGCGACGGCGTGGCCTGCGAGCGCGCGCGCCGCCTGCTGCAGTCGGATGACATGCCGTGGATCACGCGGCAGCTCGCGGGTTCGACAGCGCCGGTGATCGCGGTATCGGATTACGTGCGCGCTGTGCCGGAGAGCGTGCGCGCCTATGTGCCGGCGCCGTATACCACGCTCGGCACCGACGGCTTCGGCCGCAGCGACACGCGGGCCGCGCTGCGCGACTTCTTCGAGGTGGATGCGAAGTGGATCGCCTATGCCGCGCTGGCCGCGCTGGCCGAACCGCATGCGACGCGCAAGGATGCGGCCGGTCTGCGCGACATCGCCGCCCGGCTGGGGCTGGATCTCGGCAAGCCGATCGCGACGTCGGTCTAGCGCCGCCCTCGCGGCAGACCTGACGAGACAGGCGCGAAGCCCCCGAGCTTCACGACCATGCAGCGCCGACGCTTCACCTCAGGCGCGAAGCTGCCTGCAGGATGCGCTCGGCGCGCAGCATCACCGGCTTGTCAACCATCTTGCCGTCCACTGCCACGGCGTCGCCGCCGGTCAGGCGGGCTGCGTCCAGCACCCGCATCGCCCAATGCACTTCGTCGTTCGACGGCAGGTAGGCCGCGTGCACGGCCGCCAGCTGTTTCGGATGGATGCACAGCTTGCCGCCGAAACCGAAACGCTTGCCGCGCAGCGTCTCGCGGCGCAGCAGCTCCGCATCGTCGATCGCGGTGGTGACGCCATCGACCGGCGGCGCAATGCCGGCCAGCCGCGAGGCCAGTACCAGTTCCGAGCGGAACGCATCCAGTTCGCGCTCGTCGCCCTCGATGCCGAGATCGACGGAGAAGTCGATGCTGCCGAACATCAGGCGCGACACGCCATCGGCAGCCGCCAGCGCGCGCGCGTTCGCGATGCCCTCGGCGCTTTCGACCAGCGCCAGCACCGTCGCCGCACCGGCGCCGCGTACGCGGGCGATGTCGGCCACGCCGGCCGCCTTCGGCAGCACGACCGCCGCCACGCCGGGCAGACCGCACAGCGACAGATCCTGCTCGAACCATTCGGAGTCTGCGCTGTTGATGCGCACGGCCGCCGGGAATTCGGGATCGAGTGCCGCCCGTATCGCAGAGCGGGCGGCCAGCTTGTCGGCCGGCGCGACCGCATCCTCGAGATCGATGATCACCATGTCCGCTCCGGAGGCCAGCGCCTTGCCGAAGCGTTCGGGCCGGTTGCCCGGGACGAACAGATAGGACACCGGGGCGGCGGCCGCTGCGGTGGACGATGGGTTGGCAGATGAGTCGTGGACAGTCATTCAGATCACCTCGTCGGCTTTCAGTGCGTCGATCTGCGCGGTCGAATAACCCAGTTCGGCCAGGATGGCAGCCGAATGTTCGCCGAGCGCGGGAATCGGGTCCATGCGCGCCTGCCAGCCGCTGCTCGCACCGGGCGGCAGCAGGGCCGGCACCGGCCCGGCCGGCGTGGCCACTTCGGTCCAGCGCTCGCGCGCGCGCAATTGCGCATGCTGCCAGACCTCGTGCATGTCGTTCAGGCGGGCATTGGCGATTTGCGCATCGTCGAGCCGCGCGATCACCTGCTCGGCGGTCAGCGGCAGAAAGGCCTCGCAAATCAGCGCATACAGTTCGCGCCGCGCGCCGCTGCGGCGGCTGCTCGACGAGAAGCGCTCGTCGGTAGCGAGGGCCGGCTGCCGCAGCACCTTGTCGCAGAACGCCACCCACTCGCGCTCGTTCTGCAGGCCGAGCATCACGGTCTTGCCGTCGCCGGCCGGGAACGGCCCGTAAGGGTAGATGGTCGCGTGCGCTGCGCCGGCCCGCACCGGCGGGCTCGCACCCTTGTACGCATAGTAGAGGGGGAAGCTCATCCATTCGACCATGCTCTCGAGCATCGAGACATCGATGCTGCAGCCGCGTCCGGTGCGGCCGCGCTGTATCAGCGCCGCGAGGATGTTCGTGTACGCGTACATGCCGGCGGCAATGTCGGCGATCGACGCGCCGGCCTTGGCGGGACCGTCTTCGCTGCCGGTCACCGACAGGAAACCCGATTCGCTCTGGATCAGCAGGTCGTAGGCTTTCTTGTCGCGATACGGGCCATCGGCGCCGTAGCCGGAAATGTCGCAGACGATGAGCTGCGGATGCTTGTCCGACAGCGCGTCGTACGACAGGCCAAGGCGCGCGGCCGCGCCCGGCGCGAGGTTCTGCACCAGCACGTCGGCCCGGGCCAGCAGCTGGTCGAGTATGCTGCGCGCCTCGGCATGCTTGACGTCGAGCGTGAGGCTTTCCTTCGAGCGGTTGGTCCACACGAAATGCGAGGCCAGCCCGTCGACGCGCTCGTCGTAGGCGCGTGCGAAATCGCCGACTCCCGGCCGTTCGACCTTGATCACCCGCGCGCCGAGATCGGCCAGTTGGCGAGTACAGAAAGGCGCGGCAATCGCATGTTCGAGCGTGACGACCGTGATTCCGTCCAGCGGACGCATGACTATTCCCCCGTAACGTCGTTTGCTTGTGTCAGTCGAGCGCCGCCTCGGCCTGCAGCGCCAGTTCGCCGCGCGCATTGGCTGCCCACAGCAGCACCGATGCGCCATCGTCGGACAGGCGCCCATGCAGGCTGAAAGACTCGACATCGAACAGCGGGCCGAGCGCGCGAAACGAGAATGCCCGCATAGTCCGCCCCGGCAGCGCCTGCTGCGCCAATTGCATCAGCAGCGTCGCCACCAGCGGGCCATGCACGACCAGCCCCGGATAGCCTTCGACGCCGGTCACGTAGCTGCGGTCGTAGTGAATGCGATGGCCGTTGAAGGTCAGCGCGGAATAACGGAACAGCAGCACCGGGTCGGGATCGACCCGGCGCGACCACTGCGGATTGCCGGGCGCCGGTTTCGGCGCCGGCGGCTCGGCATCCGCACGCGGCAGGTCGCGGTAGACGATATCGTGCTCCTCGGTCAGGCAGGCGGTGCCGTTGCAGCTTATCGCGTGCTCGACCGTGACGAACAGCAGCGTGCCGCTCGCGCCCTGCCGCGCCTTTACGTCCGTCACACGCGAGCGGCGCTCGGCGCGGCTGCCGACGGGCAGCGGCGCATGAAACTGCAACCGGCCGCCGGCCCACATGCGACGCGGCAGCGCGACCGGCGGCAGGAAGCCGCCGCGTGCCGCATGGCCGTCAGGCCCGATGGCCGCGGCCGGAGCCGGCGTCCAGAAATAAATCCAGTGCCACAGCGGCGGCAGGGCATCGCCGTCCTGCAGCAGACGATCGTCGCCCAGCGTCGCGGCCAGTGCATGGGCTGCACCGGCATGGATCAGGTCGCTGCGGGTTTCGCTGCGGCCTATCCATTGCCGGAGCAGATCGAGTTCGGATTCCTGTAGAGGCATGGGGGTGCGGAGCCAATGTCGAACGAATTCTGCTACCGGGTCGGCGACCGGACAATTTGCGAATTCCGAAGAGGGGATTGAGGCGCCGGCGCGCGCCGGCGGCGCGCTGCGGGAATGATGCGGGGGGACGGTGCGGGAACGAAGCGGAGACGGTACGGAGCCAGAGCGGGAGGCGATGCGGGGCCGGACCGCCGATCAGAAGCTCTTCTTGGTCGCGGCCGCCTCGTAGATCTCGGTCAGGATGTCGCCCAGCGCCGGGTCCCTGACCTCGTCGAAACGGAACTTGCGGCGGCGGTCGCCCATCATGTCGCGCAATGCACGTCCGGTCCAGCCGCTGACCTCCTCCATCCGGATCAGCAGCTCGGGCGTGACCGGAATCTCGCGCGTGCGCACCAGCTTCACCAGCGGCGTCGGCACTTCCAGCACGCGCGCCAGCGATGCATCGCTGCGCAGTTTCAGGTGGGCCTGCAGGGCATTGAACAGGCGGCCGGGATCGTAACCATCGCTGCTGATCACACGGGATTTCTTCATGGCGGCGTCCTGCATCAGAGAGTCGGTCGAGGCTGACCATTATCCCATGGGCGCTTGTCGAAATTAGAACGAAGGTATTGATTCTTGGAACAACTCTGATCGAAATCGGATCGTCTTCAACATTCTTTTTCAGGTGGGCAATGTTTATTGCCTCGTGGAATGTTCACTCCGCCCCCGGCGTGCGCATCTCCCAGTTCGCCGACTCCTCGGAGCCGTGCGCTGCGCCGGGAATGTTGCACAGGCTGAGCAGGCTGGCCTGGCGCATGCCGGATGCGCTGCTGCAATCGCCGTCGGCGCTGGCGACGAGGCTTTTGAGCAGGCCGACGGCGGCGTCCGCCATCGTGTCCGACGGATGACGGCTGCAATAGGTTTCGATGGCGTCGATCACGGTGCCGTTGTCCATGTTGACCAGCAAATCGAGATTGCGGGCCCGCAGGTTGGAAGAGCTGAGAAAGCCAAGCACCCAGCTCTCGCTCGACAGCTTGGCCGTTTCCTCTGCCTCGAGATAGGCCTCGCAGGACAGCACGCCGCTGCCCAGCATGGTCTCGCCCGCCACTGCAGGGCCGGTGCCGAAGGCTGCGACTAGCGCGAGCGCGGTAGCGATGGCAATTCTGTTCATGGAAGACTCCGGGATCGGGTGTCGGCACGGACTGGTGCGGTCGAAGGATTCTACGGTGGCAACGCAAACCCTGCTGACCGCTCGCGCGCACATGATGCCGGTTTGATAAGCTGAGGTCGGCATGACTCCGCTGTTCATGCGTTCGGGCAAGGTGACGGGCGATATAATCGCGCCGGCGCAGGTTGCTGGCGACAGGACAACCGTGAACCGACGAGTCGCTGCCGCTTCCAACGGTCCTGACGCGCGCGCCGCCACCCCAACCAGGAATGTTTCGTGTCGATCAGTAATCCCGAATTCTCGCAATCGTCGGTGATGCGGCCGGTGGCCGTCACCGGTCCCGGTAAACACTCGCAGGCATCGACGGCGGCGCTGGTGCTGGCGGCCGTCGGCATCGTGTTCGGCGACATCGGCACCAGCCCGCTGTATGCGTTGAAGGAGTGCTTCAGCGCCGAACACGGTATTCCTTTTTCGCCGGCCGCGGTACTCGGCATCCTGTCGATGATTTTCTGGGCGCTGCTGCTGGTGGTGACGTTCAAGTACGTGGTGTTCGTGCTGCGCGCCGACAACAATGGCGAAGGCGGCGTGCTGTCGCTGATGGCGCTGGCGCTTCGCTCGGCGCGCAGCGAGCGCCGCCGGTATACGGTGCTGCTGATGCTCGGTGCGCTGGGTGCCTGCATGCTGCTGGGCGAGTCGGTGATCACGCCGGCGATCTCGGTGCTGTCGGCTGTCGAGGGGCTGGAGGTGATCAGTCCCGACCTGAAGCGCTTCGTGATCCCGATCACCCTCGTCATCCTGGTCGCCCTGTTCGCCATCCAGCGTTACGGCACGGCGGCCGTCGGCCGCTTCTTCGGGCCGATAATGGTGCTGTGGTTCCTCGCGCTGGCCGCGTTCGGGCTTTCGAGCACGCTGCAGAACCCGACCATCCTGCAGGCGATCCATCCAGGATATGCGGTCGCGTTCATCGCCGAGCATACGCTGCAGGCCTACATCGTCATGGGCTCGGTGGTGCTGGTCGTCACCGGCGTCGAGGCGCTGTACCTCGACATGGGCCACTTCGGACGTCGTCCGGTGCGGCTGGCCTGGCTGCTGGTCGCCCTGCCGGCGCTGCTGATCAACTACTTCGGCCAGGGCGCGCTGATGCTGTCGAATCCGGCGGCAGCGACCAATCCCTTTTTCTTGATGCTGCCGGGGTGGGCATTGTGGCCGATGATCGGGCTTGCCACGCTAGCCACCGTCATTGCCTCGCAGGCAGTGATCTCGGGCGCCTTCTCGCTGGCCAGCCAGGGCATCCTGCTCGGCTTCCTGCCGCGCATGCACATCCAGCACACATCCGACACCGAGCGCGGCCAGATCTACATGCCGACGGTGAACTGGGCGCTGCTGGCGCTGGTGATCATCACGGTCATCGAGTTCCGCGAGTCGGGCAACCTGGCCGCCGCCTATGGCATCTCGGTGACGACCACGATGATGATCACGACCAGCCTGCTGGCCGTGGTGATGGTCGCCGAGTGGAAGATCCGGCCGGCGCTGGTCGTGCTGCTGGCCGCGATTTTCTTCGCGATCGATTTCTCGTTCTGGACGGCGAACGTGATCAAGGTGAAAGATGGCGGCTGGTACCCGCTGATGCTGGGCGCGATCTGCTTCCTGTTCATCACGACCTGGTACAAGGGGCGCAAGCTGCTGCGCGAACGCGTCGTCAGCGACTCGATCCGCCTGCCCGACTTCATGCAGGCGCTGCTGGCGCATCCGCCGCATCGCGTCGACGGCACGGCGGTCTTTCTTACTGCGCATATCGATTATGTGCCGGTCGCGCTGCTGCATAACCTGAAGCATAACCGCGTGCTGCACCAGCGGGTGCTGTTCCTGAAGCTGTCGATCTGGGATGTGCCGTATGTACGCGACGAGGAGCGGCTGACGCTGAGCGAACTGGGCGGCGACTGCTATGTCGTGCGCGCAGTCCACGGCTTCAAGGAAACGCCGGACATCAACCAGGTGCTGACCCTGCTCGAGCAGCAGCACGGCCTGAAGCTCGAACTGTCCGACACCTCGTTCTTCCTTGCGCGCGACACCGTCGTGCCGAGCAAGCTGCCGGGGATGGCCATCTGGCGCGAGCGGCTGTTCGGCTGGATGATGCAAAATGCGGCCAAGCCATCGGATTTTTTCCGCATACCGCCCAACCGCGTGGTGGAGTTGGGGACGAAGATCGAGATCTAGCGGCGCTGGTCTGATGGCGGATTTCGCTGCGCTCTATCCGCCCTACGGATCACGCCGAATCAAATGGTGGGGTGGCGGATTTCGCTGCGCTCTATCCGCCCTACCAATCACGAACCAAACGGCGAGGCTCGTAGGGCGGATAGAGCCGGAGGCGAAATCCGCCACCTCAGTTCACCACGCCAGCCCGTGGGGCGGATAGAGCCGGAGGCGAAATCCGCCACCTTAGTTCACCACGCCAGCCCGCAGGGCGGATAGAGCCGAAGGCGAAATCCGCCACCTCAGTTCACCACGCCAGCCCGCAGGGCGGATAGCGCCGAAGGCGAAACCCGCCACCCCCGCTCAATGCGCGAGCACTCGCGCCAAAAACTCCTGCGCCCGCGGTACCCGGGCCTTCGCGTCGCCGAAAAACTCTGCGCTGCTGCAATCCTCGAGGATGCGGCCCTGGTCCATGAAGATCACGCGGTCGGCGACCCGGCGTGCGAAGCCCATTTCGTGGGTCACGCACATCATCGTCATCCCCTCGTCGGCCAGCTGCACCATCACCTCGAGCACCTCGCCCACCATCTCCGGGTCGAGCGCCGAGGTCGGCTCGTCGAACAGCATCACCACCGGATCCATGGCCAGCGCGCGCGCAATCGCCACGCGCTGCTGCTGGCCGCCGGACAGCTGCGCGGGGAACTTGTCCCGCTGCGCGGCCAGCCCGACCCGCTCGAGCAGCGCCGAGCCGCGCAGGACGGCGTCGGCCTGGTGGCGGCCGAGCACCCTGACCTGCGCCAGCGTCAGGTTCTGCATCACCGACAGATGCGGAAACAGCTCGAAATGCTGGAACACCATGCCGACCCGAGCGCGCAGCGCGGGCAGCGACGTGGCGCGGTCGTGTACCGGCATGCCATCGACGAACAATTCACCGCGCTGGAAAGGCTCGAGCGCATTGACGGTCTTGATCAGCGTCGACTTGCCGGAGCCCGACGGGCCGCAGACGACGACCACCTCGCCCTGCCTCACCTCGGCGGAGCAGTCGGCCAGCACCTGAAAGTCGCCATACCATTTCGATACGTTCTTTATCGATATCATCATCGTCTCCGTCAGGTCAGCGCAAGATGGCGACCCGGCGCTGCAGGCGCGCCGCCAGCCGCGACAGCGCGCTGCAGATCAACAAGTACACGAGGGCCGCGCCGACATAGGCCTCGATCGGGCGGCCGAGGATCTTGCCGGCCACGTCGAAGCCCTTGAGCAGATCGTAGGCGCCGATCGCATAGACCAGCGAGGTATCCTGGAACAGCACGATTACCTGCGTCAGCAGCACCGGCAGCATGTTGCGCAGCGCCTGCGGCAGCACCACGAGGCGCAGGGTCTGCGCCCCGCTCATCCCCAACGCCAGCCCGGCATGCGACTGGCCGCGCGGTATCGCCTGTATGCCCGAGCGCACGATCTCGCAGAAGAAGGCCGCCTCGAACGCCACGAACGTGACGGTCGCCGACAGCTCGGCGCCGATCGGCCGGCCGACGACGAAGGGCATCAGCAGGAAAAACCACAGGATCACCATCACCAGCGGCACCGAGCGCATCGTGTTCACGTACAGCGCCGCCGGCACGGCCAGCCAGCGCCGCGGTGACAGCCGCGCCAAAGCCAGCAGGCAGCCGAGCAGCAGGCCGCCGGTGGCGGCGATGACCGTCAGCTGCACGCTGAACGCCAGCCCGCCCAGCACATAGCGCTGCATCAGGTCGATGCTGAAAAAGCCGAAGTCGAGATCCATGCTTAGCTCCCGCTGCGCGCAGCCGCGCCCACGCCCGGCACGCGCAGCCCGGCCTCGATCGACGACAGCAGCCGGTTGACCGCAAAGGCGGTCGCCGCGTACAGCAGCGTCACCGCGAGATAGATCTCGATGCCGCGCGAGGTCTCCTCCTGCGCCTGCATCGCGAACTGGGTCAGTTCGGCGACCGAGACGGCGAAGGCAACCGACGAGTTCTTCACGCTGCTCATCGCCTCCGACGTAATGGTGGGGATCATCGTGCGTAGCGCCACCGGCAGCAGCACGTGGCGGTACGCCTGCGGCATGTCCATACCGAGCGCGAGCGCGGCGTCGCGCTGACCGCGCGGCAGGCTCTGTATGCCGGCGCGTACCTGCTCGGCGATGCGCGCCGACGTGAACAGCCCGAGCGCGGTCGCCGCCAGCAGCCACGACGGCAGCGCCTTCAGCGGCGCGAAGAAGAATGGCGCGACGTGATACCAGAGCAGCACCTGCACCAGCAGCGGGATGTTGCGGAACAGTTCGACCCAGCCCGCCGCCGGGCGCGCCAGCCACGGCCGCTGCGGCAGCGTGCGCAGCGTGCCGACGACGGTACCGAGCGCGAGCGCCAGCAGGAAGCCGAGCGCGGCGACTGCCGCGGTCCAGCCCCAGGCCGACAGCAGCCACTGCAGATAGCTCGCTTCGCCGCCCTGCCCGAAACAGCCGGCCAGCAGGCCGCCGCCGGTCGTGCTGCGGCAGAACACGTCCCAGTCGAGGGTCATGGATGGTCTCCGTGGTGGATGGGGACGGCCATGGTCAGCCGGCCGGCCGGTCGGAATGGCGGCGCAGGTTCTCGCGCAGCGCCGGGCTCATCGGCAAGCCGAGGCTGCGCCCGCGCGGCGGGATCGGCGACAGGAACCACTTGTCGTAGATGCGCTCGAACTCGCCCGAGCGCATCAGGCCGACGATGGCTTCGTCGACCACCCGCTTGAACGCCGGATCGTCCTTGCGCAGCATGCAGGCATAGGGCTCGACCTGCAGCGGCTCGCCGACCACGCGCCATTCGTGCGGGCGCTTCGCGTTCAGCACCTGACCGTACAGCAGGATGTCGTCCATCGCGAACGCGACCGCGCGCCCGGCATCGACCAGCAGGAAGGAATCGACATGGTCGCGGCCGGCGACGATCTGCATGCCCGACTGCCGTTCGAGGTTCAGCTTGCGCAGCAGCTTCATGGTCGTGGTGCCGGTGGTGACGGCCACCGGCTTGCCGGCGAGGTCGTCGAATCCCTGTACGCCGGCGCCATCCTTCACCAGCAGGCGCGGCCCGGTGTAAAAATAGTTGACGGCGAAGGCCACCGTCCGGGCGCGGCTGGCGGTGTTCGACGTCGATCCGCACTCGAGGTCGATGGTACCGTTGGCCACCAGCGGAATGCGGTTCTGCGAGGTCACGGCCTGATAGCGGATCGCGATATCGCGGCGGCCGGTGGCACGCCGCACGGCATCGACCACATGCGCGTAGATGTCGACGCCGAAGCCGATCGGCTGCTGCGGTCCGCCGAGGTAGCTGAACGGCACCGAGGATTCGCGGTAGGCGAGCGTGATGCGCCCGCTGTCGGCGATCTTCTTCAGTGTGTCGGCCGCCGCCGGCAGCGGGGCGAGCATCAGGCCGGCGAGCATCAGGCCTGCGGCCGGCACGGCGACACGCGCACGGTACGAACTCGCGCGCGCCGCGCGCCGGCTGCCTGTCATTTCTCCCATCGCTCCCCCGGGCCGCAGCCCCTGCGTCAGTCGCCTGCTGCCTTGCCCTCGCGGCGCGGATCGGCGCCGCCGAGCAGTCCGTCGCGCGTCACCATGATCGCGTGCACGCCGCTTGGCAAAGGCATGATGTTGACGCGATGCCCCCTGCGCCGCAAGTCCTGCTGTAGCGCCTCGAGCACAGTACCACGCTCGAGCTCGGTGTCGCGGTTGCGACTGCCCATATTCGGCAAGGCAATCGCCTGCTGCAAATCCATTCGCCAATCGATCACTGCGATCAATGTCTTTGCGACGAAGTTGATGATCGAACTTCCGCCCGGTGATCCAATGAGCATGAACAGCTTCCCGTCGCGAAGCACAATCATCGGCGCCATCGCGCTGCGCGGCCGCTTGCCCGGCTCGATGCGATTGATCACCGGCCGCCCGTCGGCATCGCCGGGCTTGAGCGAGAAATCCGTCAGCTGGTTGTTGAGCAAGAACCCGCGCACGAAGATCTTGCTGCCGAACTCGGCCTCGACGGTGCTGGTCATCGACACGCCATTGCCGCTGGCGTCGGCCGCTACCAGATGCGAGGTCGACGGCACGTCGGCCGTCTCGCCGTCACCGAAGCGCGCCAGCAGCTGCGCCGGATCGCCGGGCCGGGCCGTGCCCATGCTGATGCGGCTGTCGATCAGCGCGCCGCGCCAGTGCAGGTAGCGCGCATCGAGCAGCTCGGCCGCGGGTATGTTGCCGAAATCCGGGTCGCCCAGATAGCGGTCGCGATCGGCGAAGGCGAGCCGGCCGGCCTCGGCGAAATAGTGGACAGCCTCGGGCGAACCGGGCATCAGGGCCTGCGGCGCGTGCTGGCGCAACATGCCGAGGATCTGGCCCACGGCCACCGTACCCGACGACGGCGGACCCATGCCGCACAGCTGGACATCGCGATAGGGAGCACACAGCGGTTCGCGCTCGATCGCGCGGTAGCCTGCGAGGTCTTCCGGCGACAGTTCGCCCGGCCGCGCATGCGACCGTACCGCGCGCACGATGTCGTGCGCGATCTCGCCTTCGTAAAAGGCGCGCGCGCCCTCTCTGGAGATGCGACGGAAGACATCGGCGAGCGCCGGGTTTTTCAGCAGATGGCCGACCGGCGCGGCCTCCCCGCCCGGATAGAAATAGGCGCGCGCCGCCTCCTGCGCGAACAACTGCCGGTTACCGGCGATCTGCGCATGCAGCCGTGCCGAGACCGGGAAACCCTGCTCGGCCAGCGCGATCGCCGGCTCGAACAGCGTGTCCCAGCGTAGCCGGCCATGCCGCCGGTGCGCGAGTTCCAGCGCGCGCAGCACGCCCGGCGTGCCGACCGACAGCCCGCTGTTGACGACTTCCGCCATCGGCAGCGGCTGGCCGTCGCGCAGGAAGCGCTCGGGACGAATGGCGGCCGGCGCGGTCTCGCGCCCGTCGAAGGTGTGCAGGCGGGCGCCACCGGCGTCGTACACGACGATGAATGCGCCGCCGCCGATGCCCGACGATTGCGGCTCGACGAGATTGAGCACCAGTTGCATCGCGATGGCCGCATCCACCGCGCTGCCGCCGGCCCGCAGCATCTGCAGGCCGGCATCGGTGGCCAGCGGATTGGCCGACACCGCCATCTGGCGACGCGCGCCGACCAGGGCCTTGTCGGTCACGCCGGTCGCTGCCTCCGGGTTCGGCTCCGGCGCAGCCGCCACCACCTGCCCGGCGGACAGGCCGAGCGCGATAAAGACGGCGACAAGGAAGCGCGCGAGCAGCGCCGGAACGGGCATGGGAGAAGCCTTGGCAAGCGGGAGGGTCGGGGTCAAAATGATACCTTCAGGAAAACTATCCGGTATGATGTTGCAGAAATAGCATACCGGGTCGCCGCGATGCGTACAGGCTTGATTTTGTCGCGCTCGTGTCGATTCCCTGAAGCAAGCACCGCAGGAACCCAGTATGGCCGAAGCCGCCGACAACCAACCCGCCCCCAGTCCCGAGCAGGCAGCGCCTGCGCTGGAACCTATCGTCAAGAAAAAGAAGATCGACGGCGATCACGCGGGCGCGCACGGCGGCGCGTGGAAGATCGCGCTGGCGGACATGATGACGGCCATGATGGCCTTCTTCCTGCTGATGTGGCTGCTCGGCGCGACCACTGAAGACCAGCGTAAAAGTATCGCCGATTACTTCAAGCCCACCTCGCACAGCCTTGCCAACATGAGCAAGAACGCGGGCGTGGGCGGCATCATGGGCGGACAATCGGTGCTCGACCCGGACGGCATGCCGTATGCCGGCCAGCGCACCAGCCTGTTCGAGCGCGAAACGCCGCGCAGCGCGGCCGGCACCCAGAGCGATGCGGGCGATTCGCCGGACGAGAAAAACGACATGCACTCGGGCGAGCTGACCGAGGAAGAGCGGCAGAAGATCGCGGCCGAGACCGACAAGAAAAACTTCGACCAGCTCGAGCAGGAGGTCAAGGCCAAGCTCGAGGCCAACCCGCAGCTCGACAAGATCAAGGACCAGGTGAAATTCATCCGCGAGAAGGAAGGCCTGCGCATCGAGGTGATCGACAAGGCCGATTTCTCGATGTTCGGCGTCGGTACCTCGAAAATGCAGGGCCGCGCGGAGACGCTGATCCGGGAAGTGGCGAAATCGGTGGCTGACATGCCCAACAAGGTCGCGGTGCGCGGGCACACCGACAGCCTCGCCTATGACGACGGCGTGCGCAGCAACTGGTCGTTATCGGGCGACCGTGCCGAGAGCACGCGACGGATCATGGAAAGTGCTGGCTTGCCGGAGGGCCGGTTCGCGAAAATCGAGGGCGTGGCCGATACCGCACCCTACATTCCGGGCAATCCGGCGGATCCGCGCAACCGGCGCATCAGCATCACGATTCTGCACCGGGCCGACGCGGCCCGCTGACACTCATGACTACCCGCACCCCGCGCCCCGCTGCGCCCGGCCACCTGCCGCTGACCGCGCTGTCGGCCACGCAGTCAGCCACACTGTTAGCCATGCTGGTCGCAGCGCTGTCGGCAAGCCTGCTGCCCGGCGTGGCCGGCGCACAGGCGCCGAACGCGACGCCCGCGCCGCCGGCGGCCAACCAGCCAGCCGCGGCGATCCCGGCTGCCAGGCCCGCGCCCGGCGCGCCGGCCAACGGCAGGCCGGCCACCACCCCTGCCGCACCGGCACCAACATCACCGGCCGCACCACCCGCTGCACCACAGACTGCCACGCCGGCGGCCGCACCCGCCACGCCGCCGGCTGCGGCCGCCGTGCCCGCGACGCCGCCGGCAAAGAAGAACGACAAGAACACGGCGGCCGAAGCGCCGCCGCCGCCCAAGCCGGGCCCGCTGAAACCGCCGTCCTGCGCGGTGGCAGAGTTCCGCGCGATCGGCATCGACACGACCGACGAACAGACCCGGCGCACGAAAGCCGCCGCCTGGCTCAAGCGCAAGGCGAAAGACTGCACGGCCGAGCAATTGATCGTTATGCGCAACAACCGCGCGCAGTGGCTGGGGTCGGCCGACTCGGCTGAACTGGCGGCTGCCATCGACGGCTTGCTCGAGTCCTTTGCAGAAACCAACCGCGACGTCTCCATCCTCCTCTACGGCACCCCGCCCCCGCCGCCACCGCCGCCGGACGACAAGAACAAGGCAGCGCCGAAAAAATGAAGCTCGCAGAGCGCTCTTAATCTCGCCCGAGCGTGAGGAAGGAAGGAATCACCGACTTGATCCGCAAGCCGCGCTGCGTCTTGCTGTCGTTGGCCGCCATGCGCACCGGCGCGTCGTCGCCGGCATTGCGGATGGCACGGAAGCGATCGAGGATGGAGCCGCTCACCTTGTGCGTCAGCGCCGGCTGGCGGGTGCTCAGGCGCAGGTCGGCTTCGATGTCGCCCAGCTGCTCGATCGAGCGGCCGAACTCGAGGAAATTCTCGCGCACGGCCTCGTTGCTGGTCATGACGAAGAATTCGGTGCCGAAGAATTCATTCGCGCTCGCGCTGTACATCACCGGCGGTGACAGGAAAAAGCCGGCGCTGAAAGACTTCGAGAAAATGCTCTCGTAGGTCTGCAGGTTGTCGACGCGGCTGGGCACGATCACCAGCTTCGGCGGCTGGCGCATCCGGGAGTTGAAGACGAACGAGAAGCGGTTGACGAATTCCAGCGTACTGTCGAGCTCGACGCGCGACAGCGAACTCGGCACCAGCACCAGGTCGAACTCGAACAGAAAATCCGGCGGCAACACGTCGGTCCAGGTCAGGTCGGTAATCACGACCTCCCGCGTTTCATTGGCCTTGCGCAGCGCCTCCTTCGCCTTGAGCAAGGCAATGCCGCTGCCCTTTGCATTCGGCAGATCCACGGTCTGGCAATCGATGCCGATCGGATAAGCTTTTCGGACCCATTTTCCGGCAGTCGCCTGATGATCGAAATCGATCAGCGAAGTTTTTTTGCCGGAAATATAAGAAAAATACGCGGCGAGGTTGGCGGAAACCGTACTCTTGCCGACGCCACCCTTCTGGCTGGTAATCAGGATCTTCAATGCCTTGCTCATGATATTCCTTCGAATGTTGCGCAAGCCGTTGATTTTTCGGGCTAATCACAAAGCCGCTATTGCTTTGGGGGAAACTTTGCCATAATATAACTGCGGAGTATATGTAAGCCTTCCAAAAAATCAAACTGTTTTTTCTGAAAGGTTTTTTACGATGGGAAAGCCCTCTGCAAAACCGACGATGATGCGTTTCGAACCGAAAACAGGATGGAGTGCGGCGGCGGCCGAAATTATTTCGATTAATGATCGCGCGCGAATGGATGAAAAGTCGGACGCGCCTTCCTGCCCGCCTTCCGCATTATCTGCCGAGCATATTCCTGCCCCCGCCCTCGATAATCTGGCGACAGCCGCGCTGGTAGACATCGGCGAATCGATGCAGGAGGTATTCGACAGCCTCCGGATCAGCGACCCGCGCCTGCAGACCTGGACGCAGGTACATGCAGCGATCCGCCTCATCGGCGGCAAGCTCGACGAGAGGAAGTCGCTGCTGGAACGCGTTGCCGCGCTCGACGCCGAGATCGAAGGCGTGCGCAGCCTCGCGGCCGAGTTGGTGACCAATGCGTGGCGCAGCGAGCAGGAAATCCACGAGACCTCGAAACTGCGCATGCAGATCGCCGAATCGCTGAGCGAGAAGCTCACGTCGGCATTGAAAGGCTGAGCGATGTTGCGACTGACCCGGCTTCCCACGCTGCTGCTGGCGCTGAACTGGCTGGCGCTGGTGTCGGCATTCGCACTGACGTGCAAAGCTCAGGGCAATGTGCTTTGGTGGCTGCGGCTGGACTGGTCGGGATGGCTGGGCGAGTTCTCGGCCATGACCGAACTCGACATGCTGCCGGCCGGCAGTGTCTGGATGGCGTGGCTGGTGGCCAGCGTCGTCTGGGCGCTGGCAAGCGTTCTAGCTGCCCGGGCGCGCGCAACGGCAGGCCGTGCCGCCCAGACGCTGCCACCGGTTGCATCGACGGCGCAGGCGGCGCGGCGACAACTCGGCGGCGTGTCAGACATGATGCAGTCGCGGCCGGAGCTGAAGGAAAAAATCCTCAAGCTGCACCAGTCGCTCGAGAAGCTGTAACCTGCGCACATCCCGCGCACATCCTGCGCAGCACTTCCTTCGCCCAAGAGCCTCCGGCGTGAGGTCCCTCCCCTTGCCGAAGCGTGAACGTCGACCAGCCCGCTGGCGTCAGGGCTGCGCGAACATCTGCACCCGCCGCCCGTTGAGCGGCTGCACCGGGCGCGCATTCATCTTGTACAGCGCCTTGAATGCCGCCAGCTGGCGATACGAGATTTCCATCGGCGTCTTCATCACATGCCACTTCACTTCCTCGGTGCAAGGCGGCGTGGTGAGCGAGCCGGTATAGGCAAAATACGTCGGGTCGGCCGGCAGCAAGTCCGCCGGATTGAAATCCTTGATATCGGTACGCAATCCCTGGCGCTGCGGCAGGTTCTCGAATACTGCCTTGAGCGCCTTGTTCTCCTTGCCCAGCTTGAATAGCACGGCGACGACCGCAAAGCGCGTGTCGCCGGCGCGATGCACGAGATGCGCCACCATGTGCTGCGCCATGCCGTCGATTTTTTCTTCGCTCGGCGTATGAAAGTGGAGTTGCACGAGCTTGTGCTCGAGGTTGTCGAAGCGCGCACTGCCCGAATCGGGCAAGTTCACTTGAATCGTGTGGCCGGTATTGACGACCTCCGCGTTGCCGGGCTGGTAGCTGAACTGTATGGGCTTGAGGCCCGCCTTTTCGGCGTCACGCGTTTCGATGTTGACCGGCGACTGGCGCTTGCCGTTGTTGCAGGCGCGAAAACCGGGCTCGATCTCCGACCATTTAGCCGGACCTTTCTCGCCCTCGTAAGCCCAGAGGATGTCGCGCGGCTGATGATGCGCGCCCGGTGACGGCGGCCGTGCTGCCGACGCAGCGGCATCCTTCTTCGGATCCTCGGCCCGGGCCGCCGGCGTGAGGCTCGCAGCAATCAGCAGGGAGAGCAGCAGGCGTGTCATTGTTTTTCCTCCAAATCACGACGGGTCGGGCGGGCGGCCGCCATTCTAGCCAACTTTGGTAATCGACATTTCCGGCCTGAACCTTAACGGTCGGCAGCAACCCAGCCCGCCTGCAGCCAGTGCGCATAGGTCGGCAGAAAGGGCCAGGCGATCAGCCGGCTGTACGTGCCCGGCGGGAAGACGCCGGAGGTCAGGTGATCCATCCAGTCGCCGGCGCCGCCGACCTGCGCGAGCAGCTTCAGATGCAGCGGCGTGTCGCGCAGGCCATCGACGGCAAGTCCGCCGGCATCGCGCAGTGCGTCGAAGCGCGCCAGCGGCGATGCCGGCAGTTTTGCCGGATCGACCGGACCGGAAAACAGGTCATGCACGCTGCCCCAGTCGCGCCCGGCCAGCCGCGCGCCGAGCGCATCGAGCTCGCGCTCGGCCACCTCGAGATCGCCCACGCGGTACAGGTGCTGGCCCAGCACGTTGTCGAAGAAGACCGACGCCTGCGGATGCGCGGCCAGCAAGGACTCGAGGCGGGCCAGCCCGTCGGCCTGCACGAACGCCAGCCGCGTGCCCGAGGCACGCAGCCGGCGGCCATGGTTGAGTCGGAACAGCCAGGCCGCATGGGGATCGATGTCGACCAGCACGATACGGTCGAAACGCTGCAGCCAGCGGCCGGACATCATCCAGCCGGCGCTGCCGCCGATCAGCAGCAGCTCGCGATGCGCGGGCTGAGTGCCATCGAGCCAATCGGCGATGGCGCGCGTGGTGTCGCGCCAGCGACGCAGGCGCACAAACGCGCGCCAGTGCCAGCGCAGGCCGCCGGTGGTGTCGCGCAGGGCCGTCACGCCCGGTTCCTCGGGCAGAGCGAGAAGCTCGCTGCCGGGCGTGCGCTTGCGGGCCTCACTTCCCTCGTCCGCCGGTGACCACGCCCAGCGCCGCGCCGGCCGAGACATCGCGCAGGATGTCGTTTTCGGTCTGGCCGCGACCGCCGCAGCGCGTGGACATGTTCGATGCATCGACCCGATCGACGTAGTCGAGTCCGGCGTTGGCCACCACCACCGGCAGCAGCAGGCCGCCGCTCAGGAAAACCAGTGCCGGCGACGCGATCAGGCTGAGGGTTTTCGCGTCGCGATGGAATTCGCTGCCCTGCAGGCTGTGCTGACAGCCGATCGACCGGAAGTGTGGATGCGCCGGATCGAGGCGCTGCGCTGCCAGTTCCGACTGGCTGGCGCAGGCCGACAGCAACGCCGGAAGCAGCAGCACAGGAACCAACAGCAAGGACACGCGTTTTTTCATCGAGTGTGTGATCAGCCGGGCACCGGTGCCTTTTTAGGCGGCAGGCGTGGCCGGACCATTTGTTTAACTGCGGCAAGTTTAATCCAGCTCGAGGGCCGGGCGTCGGGTCGGGATGACAATTCGGCTGATAAACTTGCATCAACGCAATAATTTCTGCCGTCCCCGCTTTCTCCCCGACTCGTGACTCGCCTTCAGATCCTGACCGTTGTGCTGGTCGCCGGCTATTTCGTCGTCGTGCTGATCAGCCTGGTGCGCCGCCGCCGCGTGCTGAGCGGGCGCTGGCTGTTCCTGTTGCGGAGTTTTTTCCCGAACTGGCGCTTCTACCACGGCTTCGGCCACCAGCCGCGGCTGTTCGTGCGCAGCGCCACCGCCGACGGGCGCTGGGGGCCGTGGCAGATGTTCATGCCCCGCGCGCGCTGGTCCGCCGCCGAGCTGTTTCACAACCCCGGCAACAACCTGCTGCTGGCCCAGCAAAATCTCGTCGACCACCTCAGCTTCGATGTGCAGACGCTGCCGGATGGTCAGGACGTGCGCGAGCTCGTGACTTACCGGATGGTGAGCGAACTGGCGCGCACGCTGGTCGATGCGCAGCCGATGCAGGCCACGCACTGGCAATTCGAAATGCGGCTAGTGCCGCCGCTGGAGGACGCGGACGAGAGCATGGCCGTACTGACCTCGCCGGTCCTGGCAGCGGCATGAACGGATTGTTGGTCGCGGTGCGCGCGCTCGAATGCCTGACTGCCGTCAGCCTGCTGGTGCAGTGCGTCGAGTACCTGCGGCTGCTGCCGGCCCAGCGCGACAGCGGCCTGTGGCGCTGGTCGGTGCAGCGCGGCGACGTCGTCCATGCATCGGCGCCCGTACGCCGTGCATTCGACTGGCTGTATGGCGAGCGCGTGCATCGGCTGCACCTGATGCTGCGCACCGCCGCGGCCGCCAGCCTGTTTGCCGGCAGCAGCACGACCAGCGTCGTCCTGCTGTTCGTCGGCAGCGTGCTGATCCTCATTCGCTGGCGCGGGGCATTCAACGGCGGCAGCGACTTCATGACCATCGTGGTGTTGACCGGGATGCTGATCGCGCAGCTCGGCCAACACCTAGTCGACCCGGCACTCGCGTGGAAGGCGGGACTTGGCTATATCGGGCTGCACTCGGTCACGTCGTATTTCATTTCCGGCGCGATCAAACTGCTGTCGCGCGAATGGCGCAACGGCAGTGCGCTGCCGTATTTTCTGGACGGCGGCCTGTACGGCCCGCTCGCGACCGGCAGCAGACTCCGGCGGCGGCCGGTGGCCATCGCCTGTTCATGGGCCTTCATCCTGTGGGAATGCGCGGCGCCGCTGGCGCTCGCCGGCCCGCGGATCGCGCTCGCCTACTGCGCGATCGCCGTGATATTCCACTTTCTGGTGTTCCGCTATTTCGGGCTGAACCGCTTTTTCTGGGCCTGGCTCGCCAGCCACCCGGCCATCATCTACTGCGCGACACTGCTCTGACCGGCTTCGGCCTTCGGTTCGCAGCGGTAGCGGCTGCTGCAAGTCC
The DNA here is from genome assembly GCA_023653025.1 of Burkholderiaceae bacterium. GTDB lineage: Bacteria > Pseudomonadota > Gammaproteobacteria > Burkholderiales > Burkholderiaceae_D > Pernthalerella. The sequence goes on along the minus strand of JAMNXS010000016.1, from coordinate 15,669 downwards.
AGAAGCCGCAATCGGTGCCAAGGTGCCGGGGCTTCATCGACAGCGCCTCGCAGCGCCGCTTCTGCCGCGCGAATGAATCGCCGGAGAAATCGAAGGCGCTGTAGCGGTAGGAGGCCGTGCCGTCTCCGTGGTCGGAAACCGATGCGCAGGCGCCCAGCGCCAGCAGCAACAGCCCGCCGGCGGCGCGCAACCCATGCCGGATCACGGGCTGCAGGCCGCGACCATCAATCGATCGTCGGCAGTGCCGGGTTGCACGTCCACCCAGGGGCCGACAACAGAATCTTCGGCGACCGTATCGCCGCTGCCCATCGGGCCGGACATCTTGTGCGAGCTCAGTATGCGCTTCTGCACGGTGCGGCAGTTGTATTCCGTCGGATACAGCACCGAGCGCCAGCGCTTGCCATCGGCCGCAGACTCGCTGCGCAGATCGTGCAGGTCCCAGACGAAGGCCATGCCGCTCATCACGACACGGCGGAATTTGTCGAAGTACTGCGTCGCATCGCCGGATTGCGCATAGCGCTCCCAGGTCTGCCCTTGCGCCAGCGATGCCGCGCACAACAAAAACAAGGCAAAAAATTTTTTCATGGCGTATGTCGTCGATGAATCATCATGCGAAGGAAAAGGCAACAGGCATGAAGATACCGCAGCTTCCGAACACTTGCCGAAACCCGCAATGTCCCGCGATGCCATGTGACTGCGACGATGGCATCGATGGCGAGGCCGGCGGCTCGATGCTTCGAAATTTTCGCAAGCAGGTTCATTCAATCATGTATTCCTCGCACCGGTCTGCCGCCCCATCCTGCGGGTTCCCGTCACTCGTATCGGAGGTGTGGAATGAAAATCCTGTTCAAGTCGCGCGACCCGAAAGCCGAATCCCTGCGTGAGTGGGCCAGCGAGCGTGTGGCCTTCGCATTTCGCCGCCACCCGTGGGCAGCGCCGCGCGCGACGGTGCAACTGTCGGACCTGAACGGCCCGCGCGGCGGTCTCGACAAGGAATGCGTGCTCGAGGTCAGTGCCGCCGGTGCATCCCCAGTGATCATCCGTGCGGTGGCAGACAACTGGCACACCGCGCTCAACCGCGCACTGGCGCGCGCAACGGCCTGTCTGACGCGTATGATGCGGCGCTCGCGCGCGGCCCAGGAGCGCCGGCGCGATGCCGCCGGCTTCGCGTGGCGGATGCCGGAGGAACAGGCATGAACCGCGACGATCTCGTCCAGCATTTGATGCTGTTCGTCGCGCAGGGCGTGCGGGTACCGGAACAGGCATTCGATATTGCGCGCACCATCGACCTTCAGCGCTTCGAGCGAACGCCGCCGCGGTCGGCCGCGCTAACCGTGCTGCGTATGGGGCTGCAACGCCGCTTTGGATTCCTGACGATCAGGAGTTCGCTGCTCGAACAACTCGAGGCCGGTACGGCGCATGCCCGACCCGCGCCGTCCTCGCCGCGTAGCGTTCGCGGCCGGCTGCGCACGGCGTAACAGGATGAGGAGAGCGATCCTTGCTCACTGCAGCTTGTAGCCGTAGCGATCGATGATCTTCCGCGCCTTGTCGGATTTCAGGTAATCGACCAGCGCGACGGCCGCCTTCGAGTCCTTGCCTGGGTTGAGCAGCACGGCATCCTGCTTCAGCTGCTCATGCATGTCCTCCGGCACGATCCATGCCGAGCCGGACTTGATCCTGCCGTTTTCCCAGACCTGCGACAGCGCGACGAAGCCGAGCTGTGCGTTGCCGCTGCTGACGAACTGATGAGTCTGGGTGATGCTCTCGCCCTGTACGACGCGCGGCTCGATCGCGGTCAGCACACCGAGCTTCTGCATCGTCTGCACGGCCGCGCGTCCATAGGGCGCGACACGGGCATTGGCGATCGACAGGAACTTGAACCTGTCGGTCTTCAGCACGCCACCGCCCTGATCAACCAGCGAGGCATCCGGCGACCAGAGCACGAGACGGCCAACAGCATAAGTGAACTGGGTACCCGACACTGCCTTGCCTTCTCTGACGAGCTTGCTCGGAGTTTCGTCATCGGCCGACAGGAGGACTTCGAACGGCGCGCCGTTCGTGATCTGCGCGTAGAACTTGCCGGTAGCGCCTTGTGTGAGGCTGACCTTGTGCCCGGTGTCCTTCTCGAACTCGGCCGCGATATCCTTCATGGTCAACGCAAAGTTGGCAGCCACGGCCACCTTGACCTCGGCTGCCTGGGCGGCAACGCTCAGCAGCCACGAAGCAAGCAGTGCGAGCAAAAGCTTGAATGTCATCGTCGATATCCTTCCCGGCATGGTGGTGGCAGATCAGAATTTGTACTGGGCGCCGACGGAGACGCCGGACTGGTTTTTCCTGCTTTCGGCGTAGCCGCCGTTTACGCCGCCCACCGACGTGTCCGGAGCCCATTTGTCGTAAATCGTGAAAGCGCCGGTCGCCCCGGCTTGTCGCCGGGCCATCGCATAGTCGATGAAAAAATCCCACTCCCGGTACGGCGAATAGGTCAGGCCTGTGGCGAACATCCGAACGTCATTGTTCCGGTTGTCGCTGGTCTGTGCCGTGCGGTCGTCAACGGCGTAGTAGCCCGCATTCCAGCTGAATTCGGGGCTGAGGCGATAGACCGCTCCCGCGAACCAGGTGTTGGCATCGACCCGGCCGGCCGTTTTGTTCGGGTCGAATGTATTGTTCAGGACGGTTGACCCGCTGTTCGCGATCGGGTTCGGATTGCGGGTCACAACATAGCCGGCATTCAGCGTCAGCTTCTCCATCGTGAGCTTCGCCGCGACAAAATCCACCCGGTTGTTCACTTCCTGCACCGGAACCGATGCCGATCCCAGCTTGACGGCGGCATGGTTGTAGCCCATCTCGAAATTGCCGTTCTTGTAGCGACCGCCGATGTAGTAGTTGTTCCCTTTTTCATCGTTGCCTGCAACGCCTCCGACCGAGACGCCCGTATCGAGGTTGAAACCGTTCCACGCCGGCGAAATGTAGCGGAACAGCCTGTCAGCGCGGTTGATGCCGGAGGCGCCGTGAAAGCCGGCATAGCGGCCGATGGGCTTCAGGCCGCCGAAGTTCCAATTGCTGCGCGAATCGAAGGCGCTCGACAAATCATTTTGCAGGTTCGGGCCGCGGCCCAGGACAAAAGTGCCATAGGTTTTCGAGATCCATCGCACGCTTGCTTCGCGGTCGAACAGCGCGCCGCCCACGCCGTTGATATTGGACGAGCCATAGCCGGCCGAGTCACGACCGATGGCGCCGGTGCGTGCCGAGAAATTGGATTCGAGCGTCAGCACCGCGGTGTTGTCGGCATCGAGTTCGCGCGACGCGCGAAAGCCCAACCGGTTGTTCGCCTTCGGCTGGTCGCTCATGCCGGAGGCGTCGAGGTTCTGCGACGTCATGTTCGATGCCTGGTAGTAGCCAGCCGACACCTGTCCGTAGATCTGCGTCTTGAACTTGCGCTCCTCGTCGGCGCGCTTGTCGATCTCGCGGTTGGCGCGGCGGATGTCCTGCGCTTCGTTGAAGGCGCGGATTTCCTCCTTCTCCCGGGCCACCTTGAGCTTCTGGTCGAACTCCTCCTGCGTGATGATCCCCTTCTCCTTCAGGATCTCCAGCAGGACCTTGACGTCCTCCCCGGCATATACCCGGCCACCGAACGCCAGCGTCGCCAGCACGACCGCCATCGGCGGCACAACGCGTGTCAGATGCTCGCCTCTCATCGTCTTTGCCTCAAGTCGTCCCTGATTGAATAGTCATCACACCCCGAAACGACAGCAGTTTCCGGCGATGTCGAGTCAAAATATATCATAGTAATTTTGCCAGGCCAAACGGCCCGACCAGACCACGGGGAGCACCGAGACAAGGGCGATGGAGGGCACGAACGAAGGCGGTCCCTGCCGGCAAGCGTCCTGTAGCCAGCCACATGACGACTGCCTATAATCGGCGCATGGACACTCCCCCGTACTCGCTCGATGCGGAGCTGATGCTGAAAGTGGGCGACGCGCTGCTGGCCAACGCGAAGCGCATCGAACTGCTGCGCCAGATCGGCCTGACCGAGAACCTGACGAAGTCGGCGCAGATGGCCGGCTACAGCTACAAGGGGGCATGGGACACGATCGACCAGATGACGAAGCTGACCGGCGGCAGCCTGCTCGAACGGCAGGCGGGCGGCAAAGGCGGCGGCAGGACCCGGCTGACCGAGCGCGGCCGGCAGTTGCTCGACAATTTCCTGCTGATCCAGGCAGAGCACGAGCGCTTCATTGGCCGCCTGAACAAGCTCGCCAACGGGCTCGAGGCCGACTACGCGCTGCAGACCGAGATCGCGCTAAAGACCAGCGTGCGCAACCAGTATGCCGGCATCGTGGTGTCCATCCTGCAGGGGCCGGTGAACGACGAGGTGACGATGATGGTGGGCGGCACGCTGATGCTGGTCGCGTCCATCACGCACGCGAGCGGCCGCGAACTGCAGCTCGATATCGGAATGAAGGTATTCGCGCTGGTGAAGGCCTCGGCAGTCAGCGTACAACTCGCCGCCGGGCCGGCCGCGACCGCCGGGCCGAACCGATTTACCGGCACCGTCCACCGTCGGGTACGCGGCCAGCATCGCTCGGAAGTGGCGCTGGCGCTCGACGGCGGGCAGCAGCTAATCTGCACGCTCGAGAATGCGACAGCGGAGGGGCTGGAAGCCGGAAGTGTCGTGCTGGCGTCGATCGAGCCGTCGAACGTGATTCTCGGGGTGGCGGCTTAGGAGCGGGAGTCAGCGGTGGCGGGTTTCGGCTTTGCCTCACCCCGCCCTACGGTGGTAGGGACTATCGTGAGGCAATAGGGCGGGGTGAGGCGAAGCCGAAACCCGCCGGACCCACCTCGCCCTGTGCCCTCCCCTCACTCCGCCTTGACCGCCGGCTTGATGTGATTGCGGATCATCACCAGACCCAGCACCGTAATCACCATCGACCCGCCGAGCAGGTTCAGGTAGGCGCTGGCGCCGCCGGCCGTGATCATCGCCGCGCCGGCAAAGGCGCTGAGGATCGCGCCCAGCCGGCCGAAGGCCAGCGCCGATGCCGTGCCGGTGACGCGGATCACTGTCGGATACAGGTGCGCGCACAGTGCATACAGCGAGCACTGCACCGCCGTGATGAACAGGCCGTGCAGTCCGAGGCCGAGCAGGAAGGTCTGGGTGTCGGAGGTCACGCTGACCACATTCAGCAGCAGCGCGCTGGCCGCCGACATCGCGGCGTAGAAGATCATCGGCTTGCGCGAGCCGTAGCGCGTGACCGCCAGCGCGCAGATGATGGCGCCGATCACGCCGCCGAAGTTGTAGGCCGTCAGGCCCATGCCGGCCAGTGCAGGCGACAGGCCCTCGGTCGTTAGCATGGTCGGCAGCCAGCTGAACGCGCTGTAGATCGACAGCAGCGTCATGAAGAAGCAGATCCACAGCCAGATCGAATCCGACGCGCGCCCGTCGCGGAACACCTCGCCTATGCTGCCGCGCCTGACCGAGGTGATGACGCCGTCGGTAAATTCCTTCACATGCGCCACTTCATGCGCCATCCGGGCCATCAGCCCGCGCAACTCCTCCCAGCGCGTGCTCTGGCGGGCCAGGTATTTCGGCGACTCGCGCAGCAGGAAGATCAGCACGACGGCATAAGCGATGGGCATCGCGCCGCCGATAAAGAAGAACACGCGCCAGCCTTGCGTCGGCAGCACCTGGCCGGCGACCAGGCCCGCCAGCATGCCGCCGAGCGGGTAGCAGACGATGGCCGTGGTGACGGCAATGGTGCGAAAGCGCGTCGGCGTGAATTCGGCCGTCAGCGTGGTCGCCGCCGGAAGCGCCGCGCCGATGCCGAGGCCGGCAAAGAAGCGGATCATGGCGATCGAGGTCACGTCCGTCGCGTAGCCGATCAGGAAGGTCGCGCTGCCGAACAGGAAAATGCTCCCGATCAGCACCGGCTTGCGGCCGACGCGGTCGGCGATCAGGCCCGCCACTACGCTGCCCACGGCCATGCCGACCAAGCCGCTGGCCACCGCTACCGAGAACGCGGCGCGGGTCACGCCCCACTCTTTCATGATCGCGGGGATCGCGTAGCCGATCATCTGGCCGTCGAAGCCGTCGAGCACCAGCGCCAGTGCGGCCAGCACGTAAATCATCCGCTGCAGCGGCGTGAACTTTCCTTCATCGATCGCCTGCATCACGTCATAGCTGGCGTGTCCGGCAGCAGTGGTCCCCACGGTCATGTTTCCTCCGGTCGGCCGGCTCCGAGGCCGGCTTTGTCTGTGTTGTGAAATGCGCCGGCAACGAGGCCCAAGCGCAGGTTACCGTGCGGCCAAACGATACCACAAGCCGAATCACGCAAATCCGAAAGTATCATTGCACTGCAGCGAACCGTGCGCTGCCGCCACTGCCGCGTCGCGCGAATATGCGAGTTCACCGCTGGCGCAACCCGGCGTTGCCGCCGACGTGATATCCGCCGCTTTTGTGATACGAGTATTGATAAAAAATCGTTGTTAAAGTATCGTATTGTTGAGATCACCGCCCCGCCCCCCTGCCCGCATGGAAACGCACGCATGAGTACGCCTGCCCTGTCTGTCGAACGAGTCGTCGCCGTCATCGGCGCCGGCGCCATGGGCTCGGGCATCGCTCAGGTAGCGGCGGCCGCAGGTCATCCGGTGAAGCTGCTCGATGCGCGGGCCGGCGCGGCGGAAAAGGCCGTGGACGGCATCCGAGTCCAATTTGCGAAGCTGGTCGACAAGGGACGTATGAGCACCGAGGCGGCCGCGGCGGCCGGCGCGCGCCTGTCGGCCGTCGATGCGCTGGCCGGACTGGCCGACGCGGCGCTGGTGGTGGAGGCCATCGTCGAGAGCCTCGACGCCAAACAGCAGCTGTTCCGCGAACTCGAGTCGCTAGTGGCCAGCGACTGCATTCTCGCAACCAATACGTCGTCGATCTCGATCACGGCCATCGGCGCGGCGCTGCAGCGCCCGGAGCGACTGGCCGGACTGCATTTCTTCAACCCGGCGCCGCTGATGGCGCTGGTCGAAGTGGTCAGCGGCCTCGCGACCGCACGCGAGGTCGCCGACGCCCTGTTCGCCACCGCCGCGGCCTGGGGCAAGTCGCCGGTGCATGCGAAGTCGACTCCCGGCTTTATCGTCAACCGCGTTGCCCGCCCCTACTACGCCGAGGCGCTGCGCCTGCTGCAGGAGGGCGCGGCCGATGTCGCCACCCTCGACGCGCTGATGCGCGAGGCCGGCGGCTTCCGCATGGGCCCGTTCGAGCTGATGGACATGATCGGCCACGACGTCAATTTCGCGGTCACGCGCTCGGTCTGGACCGCCTTCTTCCACGACCAGCGCTTCCTGCCCTCGCTGATCCAGCAGGAACTGGTGGATGCCGGCTTCCTCGGCCGCAAGAGCGGGCGCGGCTTCCATGACTATCGCGAGGGCGCGGCGCGGGCCCAGCCGTCCTCCGAAGCGGCACGGGCGCTGTCCGCGGTGCCCTGTGTGCACGGCGATTCGGCCGCGGCGCAGGCGCTGTCGGCCCGCCTCGACGCGGCCGGCGTGCGCCACGAACGCGATGCCGGCATTGATGGACACAACAGCGGCCACAACCACGGCCGCACCAACGGCCACACCAACGGCCGCATCGCCACCGTCGGCGGCGCAACGCTCTTCGTCACCGATGGCCGCAGCGCCACGCAGCGCGCCGCCGAGACCTCGACGCCGGGCGTGGTGCTGATCGACCTCGCTCTCGACTACGCCAGCGCCAGCCGCATCGGCATCGCCGCAGCGCGCCAGTGCCCGGAACCGGCCCTGCACGCGGCCATCGCGCTGCTGCAGGCGGCCGGCTTGCAGGTATCGCTGCTGAACGACGTACCGGGACTGGCCGTGATGCGTACCGTCGCCATGCTCGCCAACGAAGCGGCCGACGCCGTCCACCAGGGCGTGTGCTCGGCCGACGGTGCGGATGCGGCGATGAAACTGGGCGTCAACTATCCGCTCGGTCCGCTCGCATGGGCCGAGCGGGTTGGCGTGGATGCAGTGCGTCAGGTGCTCGTCCACCTCGGCGCCGCCTATGGCGAAGACCGCTATCGCGTCTCGCCGCGGATACAACAGGCATTTTTCGCCAAAGGGAGCCTGCATGACTGATACCCGCCAGCCCGCCGGCGACGCGCAGGCGCTGGCCGAAGCTGCGGCCGCCGCCCTGTGGGAACGCGATCATGCGGCGCATGCGCTCGGCATGCAGGTCGCGCAGGTCGGCCCGGGGCGCGCCACGCTGCAGATGATGGTGCGGCCGGACATGGCCAACGGCCACGGCATCTGCCACGGCGGCATGATCTTCACGCTGGCCGACACGGCCTTCGCCTATGCCTGCAACAGTGGTAACCAGGTGACCGTCGCCTCGGCCTGCCAGATCGATTTCATCGCGCCGGCGCGCGCAGGCGAGCGCTTGCAGGCGGAAGCCGTCGAGCGCACGGCAACCGGACGCACCGGCGTCTACGACGTCGCCGTGACCGGCGATGGCGGCAAAACCATCGCGCTGTTTCGCGGCAAGAGCCACCGGATCGGCGGCCCGGTGATACCCGGCAGCGACGGCAGCTGAAGCGTCGCCGGCAGCCTTAATCGAGGAGCCCGCAGAGGCCCCGACCCAGAACAGCAAGGAGACCATCGGATGCCCGTCAAGACTGCCCGCCCGGAAGAATTGGAGCCGATCGAGCGCGCCAGCCGCGACGAGATCGCCGCGCTGCAGCTGCAGCGTTTGTGCTGGAGCCTGCGCCACAGCTGGGACAACGTGCCCGCGTTCCGCCGCAAGTGCGAGGCGCAGCAGGTGCATCCAGACGACCTGCGGCAGCTGTCCGACCTCGCCCGCTTTCCGTTCATGACCAAGGACGACCTGCGCGAACACTATCCGTTCGGCCTGTTCGCGGTGCCGCGCGAGCGGCTGGCGCGGCTGCATGCATCATCGGGCACCACCGGCAAGCCGGTCGTGGCCGGCTACACGGCGAACGATCTCGACCACTGGGCGCAACTGGTCGCGCGCTCGCTGCGCGCGGCGGGCGTCCGCCCCGGCGACATGGTGCACAACGCCTATGGCTACGGCATGTTCACCGGCGGCCTCGGCGCGCACTACGGGATCGAGCGCGCCGGCTGCTGCGTGGTGCCGATGTCGGGCGGCCAAACCGAAAAGCAGGTCCAGCAGATCCTTGATTTCCGACCCGATGCGATCATGGTCACGCCGTCCTACGCGCTGGTGATCGCCGAAGAGTTCGCGCGGCTGGGCGTCGGCCCGGACGACATCTCGCTCTCGGTCGGCATCTTCGGCGCCGAGCCCTGGGGCGAAGGCATGCGTGCCGAGCTCGAGCGGCGGCTCGGCATCGACGCGATCGACATCTACGGCCTGACCGAAGTGATCGGCCCGGGCGTGGCGAACGAATGCATCGAGACCAAGGACGGCCCGGTGATCTGGGAAGACCACTTCTATCCGGAGATCATCGATCCCGTCACCGGCGCGGTGCTGGCGGACGGGCAGGAAGGCGAGCTCGTCTTTACCTCGCTGACCAAGGAAGCCTTTCCCGTGATCCGCTTCCGCACGCGCGACCTGACCCGCTTGCTGCCGCCGACGGCGCGCGCGTTCCGGCGCATGGGCAAGATCACCGGCCGCTCGGACGACATGCTGATCATTCGCGGCGTGAACGTCTTCCCGACCCAGATCGAGGAATTGATCCTCGGCGACCCGCGCCTGGCGGGCACCTACCAGCTGGTGGTGTCGCGCGACGCGCATCTGGATGCGCTCGAAGTGCGCTGCGAGCTGCAGCGCGAAGCCGGAAGGATGGGTGCGGCCGGTCGCGCTGGCGTCGCCGGCGAACTCGCGCAACGCATCAAGACCCGCATCGGCGTGTCGGCGCAGGTCACCGTGCTGGACGCCGACGCGATACCGCGCACGCTGGTCGGCAAGGCCAAGCGCGTGATCGACGAACGTCCGCGCCCGGCCTGACGAGCAGGAACCCATTTTCATGATGCCCACCTGACAGGAGGAAGCATGTACACCCAATCATTTTCCGTCGGCGATGCCGCACCGGCGCTCGGCACGGCCGCGGCCACTCGACCGATCCCGTTCACCGGCGAGGAAGAGGCGCGCAAGCTCGCCACCTTCGACGCGGCGATTGCGAACGATGGCCGCATCGAGCCGCAGGACTGGATGCCGGACGCCTACCGCAAGACGCTGGTGCGCCAGATCAGCCAGCATGCGCACAGCGAGATCGTCGGCATGCTGCCCGAGGGGAACTGGATCTCGCGCGCACCCAGCCTCAAGCGCAAGGCGATCCTGATCGCCAAGGTGCAGGACGAAGGCGGCCACGGCCTTTACCTGTACTCGGCCGCCGAGACGCTCGGCACGTCGCGCGAGCAAATGCTGGACGACCTGCACACCGGCCGCGCGAAATACAGCTCGATCTTCAACTACCCGACCCTCAGCTGGGCCGATGTCGGGGTGATCGGCTGGCTGGTCGACGGCGCGGCGATCATGAACCAGATCCCGCTCTGCCGCTGCTCGTACGGACCGTATGCGCGCGCGATGGTGCGCGTCTGCAAGGAGGAATCCTTCCACCAGCGCCAGGGCTACGAGTCGCTGCTGGTGATGATGCAGGGCACTGATGCGCAGCGCGCGATGGTGCAGGACGCCGTCAACCGCTGGTGGTGGAAGTGTCTCGCGATGTTCGGGCCGCCGGATGCCGACAGCCCGAACAGCGCGCTCGGCATGCGCTGGGGCATCAAGCGCTTCACCAACGACGACCTGCGGCAGAAGTTCGTCGATGCCACCGTGCCGCAGGCGAAAGTGCTGGGCGTTACCCTGCCCGACCCCGACCTGAAGTGGAACGAGGAGCGTGGCCACTACGACTACGGCGCGATCGACTGGGACGAATTCTGGCAGACCGTCAACGGCAACGGCCCCTGCAACAAGGAACGGCTGGCCACGCGCGTGAAGGCGCATGCGGACGGCGCCTGGGTGCGCGAGGCCGCGCTCGCGCATGCGCGCAAGCAGGCCGCGCGCAACGCGAAGGAGGCCGCATGAGCAGCGAACTGAAAGAGTGGCCGCTGTGGGAGGTGTTCGTGCGCTCGAAGCAGGGCCTCGAGCACAAGCACTGCGGCAGCCTGCATGCGACCGACGCCGCGCAGGCCATGCAGATGGCGCGCGACGTCTACACGCGGCGGCAGGAGGGCGTCAGCATCTGGGTCGTGCGCTCGGCCGACATCGTTGCCAGTCGGCCAGACGACAAGGCCGAGCTGTTCGATCCGGCCGCCGACAAGATCTACCGCCATCCGACTTTCTACCAGATCCCCGACGACGTCGGCCACATGTGATGAACGCGAGCTTCGACTACCTGCTGCACCTGGCCGACAACGCGCTCGTGCTCGGCCAGCGCAACGCCGAGTGGACCGGCCACGGGCCCATCCTCGAGGAGGATATCGCGATGGCGAACATCACCCTCGACCTGATCGGGCAAGCGCGCCTGCTCTACCAGTTGGCCGCAAGGCGCGGCGGCGGCGGCGCGACCGAGGACAGCCTCGCCTATTTCCGCCATGCGCACGAATTCCGCAACTACACGCTGCTCGAACTGCCGCATCACGCGCCGCTGGTCGGCTACGCGCAGGACGGGCTGGATTTCGGTGCCACCATCGTCCGCAACTTCCTCTACAGCGCACTGATGGCGCTGGCGTGGGAGGCGCTCAAGGCGTCGGCCGATGCCGATCTGGCGGCGATCGCCGAAAAATCGGTGAAGGAAGCGCGCTACCACTTGCAGCACAGCCGCGACTGGCTGGTGAAGCTCGGCGACGGCACCGACGAGTCGCATCGCCGCGTACAGGCCGCGCTCGACCACCTGTTTCCGTACACGCGCGAGTTCTGGGCCGACAGCCCTGCGGAGACCGCCGCCCGCGCGGCCGGCATCGCCATCGACGTCGCCGCGCTGCGGCCGGCATGGGAGCGGATCGTCGAAGCCGCGCTGGCCGAGGCGACGCTGACCCGGCCCGAAGCGCGCGGCTACGTGCCCGAGGGCAAACAGGGCATCCACTCCGAGCATCTGGGCTATTTGCTGGCCGAGATGCAGAGCCTGGCGCGGGCGATGCCGGACGCCCGCTGGTGACAGGATGACCGCGATGGATGCCCGGATCGATCACGCATGGCAGGCGCTGGACGCGCTGCACGACCCCGAGATCCCGGTGCTGACACTGCGCGACCTCGGCATCCTGCGTGACGTGCGTGCGGCCGACGACGGCGAGCTCGAGGTGGTGATCACGCCGACCTACAGCGGCTGCCCGGCGATTGCGCAGATCGAGGACGACATCCGCGCCAGGCTCGAGGCCGAGGGCATCGCCGCGCGCATCGTCACGCGGCTGTCGCCGGCCTGGACCACCGACTGGATGAGCGCTGACGGGCGCGACAAGCTGCGCCGCTACGGCATCGCGCCGCCGCAGCGCGCAGCCGCCGAGCTGGCCACGATCACGTTTCACGCGCGTGCGCCGCGACCCGACATCGTCCCCTGCCCGCAATGCGGCTCGACGCAGACGGTCGAGAGCGCGCGCTTCGGCTCCACTGCCTGCAAGGCACTCTACAAGTGCCTGGACTGCCGCGAGCCCTTCGATTACTTCAAGCCCTACTGAACACCTTGTACGGAGTCACCCACCATGTCCGCCCCGCGCTTCCATGACCTGCGCATACAGCGCGTGAGCCCGGAGGCCGCCGGCGCGGTGGCCATCGCCTTGCGCGTACCGGCTGATCAGCGCGCCGCCTTCGATTTCGAGCCGGGCCAGTTCCTGACCGTGCGCGCGAACATCGATGGCGCCGACGTGCGCCGCAGCTATTCGATCAGCAGCCCGCGCTCGCGACTGCGCGACGCCGGCGAACTGGAGATCGGCATCCGTCCGGTCGACGGCGGCCTGTTCTCGAACTGGGCCGCGCGCGAACTGAAGGCCGGCGACCTGCTGCAGGCGATGCCGCCGGACGGACGTTTCATCGTCAGGCGGCCGCGCGCCATCCATCGCGTGGGCTTTGCGGCCGGCTCCGGCATCACGCCCATCCTGTCGATCGCTGCCAGCACGCTCGAGGAGCAGCCGGACAGCCGCTTCACGCTGGTCTATGGCAATCGCAAGATGGCCAGCGTGATGTTCAGCGAGGCGCTGCAGGACCTGAAGGACCGCTATCCCGACCGGCTGACGCTGATTCATGTGCTGTCGCGGCAGGCGCAGGAAGTGCCGCTGCTGCAGGGACGCATCGATGCCGGCAAGGTGCAGGCGCTGACCGCAAGCCTGCTGCCGGTGGCGAGCATGGACGAAGTCTTCATTTGCGGGCCGGAGGCGATGATCGAGGCGACCGAGACGGCGCTGCTCGCCGCCGGCGTGCCTGCCGACCGCGTGCGCACCGAACGCTTCACCACGGGCGCCGCGGTCGCGCCGCGACCGGTCGCCGAGCAGGCCAGGCCCGCGGACAGCGCGCGCGATGTCGCGCTGACCATCGTCCTCGACGGCAAGGAGCATGAATTGTCCATCGGCCGCGACGAGCGCCTGCTCGACGCGGCGCTCGAGGCGGGGCTCGACCTGCCGTTCTCGTGCAAGGGCGGCGTCTGCTGCACCTGCCGCGCGAAGGTGCTCGACGGCGAGACGGTGATGGACAAGAACTTCACGCTGGAAGCCGACGAGATGGCGCGCGGCTTCGTGCTGTCATGCCAGGCGCGCGCGCTGTCGCGCTCGGTGCGCCTGAGCTTCGACGAGCGCTGAAGGCAGCGGGCCTGTCCTTTCAGGTAGCGAGCGCGTCGTAATCGGGGAAGCGCTCGTGCAGCGCGGCGTCCGGCAGCGGCAGGCTGTCGTCGGCCAGCCGCAGGCAGAGGTCGAGATGGCGGTTCGACGCCGGTTCGAGCCGCTTGTAGAGTTCCTTGCACAACAACCGCGCGCGGTGGCCCGGCCAGTCGGCCGGCAGCAGCACCTCGGGCAGTTCCGGGTCGCGCAGCAGCGAGCGCCGGTAATCGTGGACGAGCAGGATGCGCAGCAGGAAGGCGCGCTCGTCGGCGTCGTCGGGCAGCGGGCGGGCGCGCAGTTGCGCGAGTATGGGCTCGTAGGCGGCGATGAAGTCCGCATAGCCGCGCGCCAGCGCGTCCAGGTCCCAGGCGCGCCGCACGAGGTCGGCATCGGAAGCAGCCATCGCCGACTGAAAATCCGCCGCCACCAGCGGCATCAAGCCGGGCAGCAAGGCGCCGAGCCCGTCGGCGCGCAGCGTGTCGAGCGCCTCGCCGAGATCGGCGCCCGGATGAATGAAGCAGTTGCCGCCGACCACGCCGAAACCCTGCCAGAACAGCGAGCGCCGCAGCGCTTCCCTCGGCCGGGCGTCGAGTTCGCCGACGACGACGATCATTCGCCAGCGACGATCCCACAGCGGCGCGCGCGACGAATAGATCTGCTGCGCGGCCTCCTCGAAGCGCCGGCGACCGGCCGGCGCCAGCGCGTAGTTCGAGCGACGGCCGACGGTTTCGGTCGACAGCCAGCCCTCCCGAACCAGCCGGAACACCGAGGTGCGCACCAGCCGCTCGCTCAGGTCCAGCGGCCCGAGCAGACGGATCAGACTGCCGAGCCAGATGCGGCCGCCGCGCGGCAGCACGGCATCGCCGAAAACGGTCATGATGAGCGAAGTCGCCTGCACGCGCCGCTGCGCGCGGAATGCTTCGATGCGGGCGGAAAGAAGATCGGTCACTCTGCTGTGAGCGGGATGGAGAAGCGTCAATTCTACTCCAGCGTCCTCTCGCGGGCGCCGCCGCGCAGGGTACAATCCGCGCTTTTCCGGCTCCATCCCATGGCACTCAAATCCATCATCTACAAGGCCCTGCTGCAGGTCGCCGACATGGACAGGCATTACTATGCCGACCATACGCTGAACATCGCCTGCCATCCGTCGGAGACGCTGGAGCGGATGATGGTGCGCGTGCTGGCCTTCGGGCTGAACGCCCACGAACGGCTGGAATTCGGCAAGGGCATCTCCGACACCGACGAGCCCGACCTCTGGCGCAAGGACCTGACCGGCGCCATCGAGCAATGGATCGAGGTCGGGCAGCCGGACGAGCGGCGCGTGCTGAAGGCCTGCGGCCGTGCGCAACAGGTGATGGTATATGCCTACGGCAGCAACGCCGCGATCTGGTGGAAGCAGAGCGCCGGCAAGCTCGCGCGCGCACGCAACCTGACAGTGCTGCAGATCGCCGCCGATATTCCGGAGCGGCTGGCGACGCTGTGCGAGCGCACGATGCAGTTGCAGCTGACCGTGCAGGACGGCGAGGTGTGGATGCGCAGCGAGGCGGGTGAGGTGCAGGTGATGGTCGCGCAGATAGCTTGATGGTGTGATGGCGGATTTCGCTCCGCTCTATCCGCCCTACCTCCATGGTAAACCCCGTCGATAACCGTAGGGCGGATAGAGCGAAGCGAAATCCGCCATGCCCTCACCCAAGTCCCGAAACCAGCGCCACGCGGTAGGTAATGAATGCCGCCAGATAAGCCAGCGCAAACAGGTAAGCCGCTGCCGCCCCTGCCATTGCCCATCCGCCGGTCTCGCGCTTGATGGTCGCCAGCGTGCTCAGGCACATCGGCGCAAACACATACCAGGCCAGCAGCGCCAGCGCGGTCGCCAGACTCCAGTCGCCGGCAATCAGCGGCGTCAGCGAG
>JAMNXS010000093.1 GCA_023653025.1 Burkholderiaceae bacterium | reverse complement strand
CGGCGGCTGCTGCGGCCGCTGCTTCGCGCGCGCGGCGACCGGCGGCTTTCGAGCGCGAACTCGACGGCGGCAGGCGGCGCAGCGTGCGCAGCGAGTCCACATCCTTGATGCCGATCGAGCGCTGGTCGACCGTGATCAGCCCGATCTCGTTGAATGCCGACAGCGTGCGGCTGACCGTCTCGAGCGTTAGCCCAAGGTAGCTGCCGATCTCGTGGCGGGTCATGCGCAGGTTGAACAGCTTGCTGGAATACCCCATGTCGGCGAAGCGTTCCGACAGCGACACGAGGAAGCGTGCAACGCGAGCCTCGGCCGAGAGCGCGCCCAGCATGCTGACCATCGTCTGCTCGCGCACCAGTTCGCGGCTCATCACGCTGTACATCGCATGCTCGAGCTCGACATAGGTGCGGCCGAGCTGCGTGAATTTTTTGAAGGGCAGCAGGATCAGGTCGCAATTCGACAGCGCCACCGCCTCCGACGAATAACGCTTGGTATGGATACCGTCGACACCGAACAGATCGCCCTTCATCGGGAAGCTCAGCACCTGTTCGTTGCCGAACTCGTCGATCAGCACGGTCTTCAGAAAGCCCGAGTGGACAATGAACAGCGTATCGAAAGGCTGGCCGATCGTGTGTATCCGCTGCCCGGTCTTGAACTGCACGTGCTGGAACAGGAATTCTTCGTCATTCACCGACGGCGCGGCGGGAATGCGCAGCAGGTCGCAGAGCTCTTTCAGGTTGGACCACAGTTTTCCCGGGCGCTGCCATCCTGCCTCGGTCGGGGCGTACAGGGCAGGACTGAGGCTGTCGTTACGTAGCTCGGAAACATGGGTGGCTGTCATGGTCATCTCCTGGTGCTGGGTGCTGGAAGGAATGGAAGTGGCTACCGCGCCGCGTCCGTCGTTTCTGGTGTCGGAAGCCATGCCGCCGCATGCGCTGGTTTCCGCCGGGGTGTGCCCCGTTTGGCTGACGGAGGTGTATGGGCAGGTTTCACGTGGCTGCTGTGGGTATGCGCATGAGTCTCTCCGTTGTCTGCTGGTCATGCTTGTTGCGAGTCGCTAGTATCCCGACTCGAATTCTTCAACGCTATCGGGCCTGCCTGAATGCTCCAGATGCGCGAACCGAGCGTTTATCAGGTCTTTCTTAGCCTTCCTTTCTTTGCGTTCATTCACTTCGTCGCCCGCTCAGCGCTGGAGTTTTTCAAGCAGTCCGTGGGCGATTGCGTACTGCACCAGGCCGGCCAGCGATGGGGTATCCAGCTTTTGCAGAATGTGCGCCTTGTGCGTGCTGACGGTCTTCACCGACAGGTGCAGTATCTCGGCGATGTCGGTGACGGATTTGCCGGCCACCAGCATGTTGAACACCTCGAACTCCCGGTTCGTCAGCGATTTGTGCGGCAGCTCATGCCGGTGGTGCATCGCATCCATCGCCAGTTGCTCGGCCACCTCCATGCTGATGTAGGGGCGGCCCGCATGCACGCGGCGAATGGCGTGCATCAGCTCGGTGCCTGCGCTCTCTTTCGTGATGTAGCCCCGGGCGCCGAGACGGATGGCGCGCGCCGCGTACTCGTCTTCGTCGTGCATGGTCAGCACCAGCACCGACAGGTCGGGCGCCTCGTCCCTGATCTGCTTGATCAGGTCCATGCCGCTGCGCCCCGGCATTGACAAATCCATGACGAGCACGTCGAAGCCTCCCTTGCGAACCAAAGAAAGGACTTCAAAACCGTCACTCGCCTCCGCATGTATCTCGATGTCATCTGCTTTCCCAAGAATGTGCTTGATCCCTTCCCGCATCAGCACGTGGTCGTCGGCCACTACCACCCGGATCATCGGCCCTGACTCCCGCTGCGGCGGCCCGCGCCGTGCGCGGCGCGCCGGTCATCCATGGAAAGTGACTCCCATCAATCTATTGACTGCAGTAAATCTTTTTTTCATAGCGATTTCCGTTTAGTAACAAAATAGCAACACTTTTGCTTAATGTATCAGCTTTTCACCAAGCGACCTAGATGATTTGGATCAAAAACGCGGATATGAATGCATTTTTGTGTTGAGAAAGGCGGTTTCGATACTTACAGGAAACAGTTTCGTTTCCACACATGAAGATCGCGCGCAGAGCATTGCTTCGAGGGAATGAAATGCACTGCTAGACTGCAAGCCTTGATCCGCCTTCAGGCGCAGCGCGCCATCAGTTCATGGAAATCAAACCGAACGAGATAGGACACATCATCCAGCTCGCGATTGCGCCGGTGTTTCTGCTGACTGGTGTCGGCACCAACATGCTGGTGCTGACCAACCGGCTCGCGCGCATCATCGACCGTACGCGGCTGATCGAGGAGCGGCTCGATCACGCGTCCGGCTCGGCGCCGATGCCGGAACCGGCAGCACGTGCGGAGCTCGGCATGCTGTTTCGCCGGGCCAAGAAGATCCATCGCGCGATCTTCCTGTCGACCTGCTGCGCTTTACTGATTTGCATGGTGGTGGCGGCGTTGTTCATCGCCGATGCGCTCGACCTGCGTTTGGGATCGATGATCGCCGCCATGTTTGTGCTGGCGATGATCTCGCTGACCGGCAGCTTCGTTTATCTGCTCAGGGAGATCTGGCTGGCGACCGCCTTCATGAATCGGCAGCAGGCGCACCGGCGCGAGCGCTCGTCGCTGTAGCCGGCGTCTGCGCGCTGCGGCTGGCAGCGTGCGGCCAGCGGGGCTGGTGAGCGGGGGTTGGCCGGTGGGAGGAGGGAGGCGGCAGGCAGCGGGCGTCAGGCCGCGGACAACAGCCGGCAGGTGGCGTCGAACAGTGGATGGTCGGCATCGCCGAACGCATCGCAGATGGTCAGGTGGTTGATTCCGTCGAGCGCCACCTGCTGTTTGAAACCGCCGGCCCAGCGCGATTCGATCAGTGCGGTCTGGCGCCGGAATTCGTCGGACTCGAGATCGCCGACGGCCGTGACGAAGGGCGCAGGGTGCGCCTGCGGCAGGTGCGCCGGCGACAGCCGGAACGCGCTGTCGGCATCCAGCTTCAGGTCAATGTTCACGAAATCTGCGTGGCAGACCGGCGCCAGGTCGTACAGGCCGGACATCAGCACGCCGCCCTTGACCAGAGTGCGGCAGGTCGGCGCCGAACATCGGCCAGAGCGCGGCCAGCATCATCGCCGCCAGATGCCCGCCGGCCGAGTGCCCGGCCACCACGATGCGCTCGCGATCGAACTCCAGCCTCTCCGCATTCCGGTACAGCCATGCGAGCGCACGCAGCTGCTGCAGCGTGATCTCCTCGATCGACGCCTCGGGCGCCAGCGTGTAGTTGGTGAGCGCCACATTGAAGCCGGCGCGACGATAGCCGGGAACGATGAAGGTGAAATCCGATTTGTCGAGCGAGCGCCACCAGCCGCCGTGGATGAAGACCAGCAGCGGCGTGCCGCTACGGTGGGCCGGATAGAAATCAAGCCGCTCCTTTGCCGCCGGCCCGGTGGGCAGATCGAGCAGGCCGGCCTGCGTGCGCCGCACCAACGCCGATTCCTGCTGCCAGCGCGTGAAGATCTGCGGATGATCCGGTATGCCGGCGCGCGCGTTGTACTGCCGCGTGTAGTAGGCGCTCTGCGTCTCGTTGTCGGGGATCAGCGGGTGTTCGTGGGCGCGCATGCGGTTCCTCTGCGGGGCTTTGTTCGAAGGCGTTGCGCGCCAGTGTAGAGGGTTTGGGAGCAACGCGATAGCCGACGAGGACAGAAACAAACTCGCCGGTCTTCGTTGACTTGCCTCGATGCCATCGCCTACACTCGTGGGGTTTTGGTGCCCGCCCGTCGTTCTCGACGGGCAGTTAAACGGGAAACACGGAGCCAGCCCCCGAGCCTCGGGAGCCAGCCAACGTGTGCTGCCCCCGCAACGGTAAGCAAGCGCATGACGAAGGTCATGCTATCCGCTCCTCTCACCACTGTGCCTGCGGCATGGGAAGGTCGAACGGGTACGCTTGTCAGCCCGGATACCGGCCAGGACGGGTGGGAGAGGCGAACGGGGTGGTTTCGCCGGATGTCCGGTCATGCCTTCATCGGTTTGCGCTCCTGTTTTTGTCTCGCCTGCGGGGAAGCTGGCGGGGCCTTCTCTTGACTGACCTTCACATGAAAATTCGTCGCAACGCCGGTTCGCTGCTCACAGCGCGGGCCGCTGCATGGGCCATGGCGGCCGCTACCCCTGTATTCCATTTCGGTCCGGTACTGGCCCAGACCACCGTGCTGCCGCCGGTGGTGGTGACCGCTTCCCGCACCGAGCAGCAGCTGTCGGACACGCTGCTCCACACCACTGTCATCACCGCCGACATGATCCGCAACGGCGGACAGGTCGATTTGCCGGCCCTGCTGCGCCACGAGGCCGGCATACAGATTACCCAGACCGGCGGTATCGGCGGCGCCTCCGGCTTGTTCATGCGTGGCGCCGCGACCCGGCAGACCCTGGTTCTTCTCGACGGCGTGCCGATCAACAAGCAGGACGCTACGGGTACGACCAGCATCGAGCACTTGATGCTGAGCGAGATCGACCGCGTCGAAATCGTGCGCGGCAATGTATCCAGCGTCTATGGCTCGGGCGCGGTCGGCGGCGTGATCCAGATCTTCACGCGCCGCGGGTCGGGCGCGCCTCGTCCGACGCTCTCGCTCGAGATCGGTTCGCGCAGCAGCCACCGCGCAGCGGCGTCTGTCAGCGGTTCGGCCGAGGGACTGCGCTATGCGCTGTCGGCATCTAGCGTGGGAACGGCAGGCTTTTCGGCAATGAACCCGGCCCAGAACGCCAGCGTGAACCCGGATGCGGATGGCTACCGCAACACCAGTGCCTCGGGCATGCTGGCTAACCAGTGGCGCGCCGGCCAGGAGATCGGCATCCGGTTCTCGAGCTCGGATGGGCGCTTCGATTTCGACAGCGGGTTTGACACATTCACGTCGGTTCACAAGGGCAGGACGCGCGTCGGCATGCTGGCGCTGTATTCGAACAACCGCATCATCGACAGATGGCAATCGACGCTGACGCTGTCCGAGGCCGCGGACCGCAACAGCAATCGCTATCTGACAGCCTTCCCCACCACTGACCGCTTCGAGACCCGCACCCGGCAAGTCGACTGGAACAACGAGATAGCCATCGCGCCCGGCTGGCGTGCTACCGCGGGAGCTACTCACCAGCGGCAATCGCTGAATGGCGATGACGGACACGGCGGCTTGACCGACACTGCACGCAATGCATGGAGCGCCCAAGCGGGAATCGAGCGCAGCGGTCCGGATGCGCACAGCCTGCAGGTGAACCTGCGCCACGACGATACCCAGCGCAACGACTCGGCCAGCACCGGCCTGGTCGGCTATGGCTATCGCCTCAGCGACTCGGTCAAGCTGATCGCCACCGGATCGACCGGCTTCAGCGTACCGCCGCTGGGCTTCTTGCACGGGCCATACGGCAACCCCAACCTGCGCCCCGAGCATTCGCGCTCGGTCGAGGCGGGCGTGCAGTTCTCGATGGCGTCGCATCTGTTGCGTGTCACCTGGTTCGACTCGCGCATTCGCGACCAGATCGAATTCAATGCCGGCTTCAACAACATCCGCTCGGCGGCCAATGACGGTGTCGAGATCAGCGCGCAGTCGAGCTGGAGTGACTGGAGCATACGCTCGAGCCTGACGCTGCAGGATCCGCGCAATGCCGATACGGGTGAGCGCCTGCGCCGGCGCGCAGCGGAGCTTGCCTCCGTCGCGGCGAGTCGCACCGATGGCCCGTGGACCTATGGCGCGGTGGTGTCCTACACCGGACGCCGCCCCGACGGCGCCAACGTATCGCTTCCAGCGTACGCGCTGGCTGGCCTGAGCCTGAGCTACCAGATGGATAGGCACTGGACAGTCTTCGGTCGCATCGACAATCTGTTTGACGGGCGCTACCAGACTGCGAACGGCTATAACCAGTTGCCGCGCGCCGTATTCGCCGGCGTTCGCTGGCAGCAGTGAGGTGACGGCCATCCGCGGCGCCGATACCGGCGCGTCGGATGGCCGGTAGCCTCGCATTGCGGAGACGACCTTGACGAAGCTGCTGCACCCGCCCCGGTATCGGCGGTCATCTGCGGTCTTGCTTGCCGCGCTATTGGTGCTGGCAGTGGCCGCCTTCGCATTGTCGGCCCTCTGCGGTGCAGACGGATGTTCGCCGCGCGCGCTGCAGGCCGAGGGCTTGTGGCGTTTGCGGCTGCCCCGTGCATCATCCGGGCTCGCCGTCGGCGCCTTGCTGTCCCTCGCCGGCGCGCTGCTGCAGCTTCTGCTCCGCAATCCCCTCGCCGACCCCTACATCCTTGGCGTCTCCGGCGGCGCGGCCGTCGGCGCGCTGTTGTCGTCGCTGCTGCTGCCGGCCGCGTTCAGCGTGCTTGGCCTGCAGGCCGGCGCGCTGGCCGGCGCCTTGCTCGCCACCGTGCTGCTCTTCCTGCTTGCTCACCGCAGCCTGGCGGCGCTGCCTTTGTCCAATGCCGTGCCCGGCGTGAGCCTGATTCTGACCGGCGTGATGATCTCCGCCGGCTTCGGCGCGCTGACCAGCCTGCTGCTGTCGCTGTCGCCCGATGCGCAACTGCGCGGTGCGCTGTTCTGGCTGATGGGCGATCTCGATGTCGATAGCTACGGGCTGCCGGCCTGGGGCGTACTGCTGCTGGCCGGCGCCTGGTCAGTCCGGAGCGCGCCGCAGCTGAACGTGCTGGTGCATGGCGAAGCCGCCGCGCACTTGCTCGGCCTGCCGGTCCGGCGGCTGCGTATCACGATCCTCGCCGTCGCCTCGCTGGCGACGGCGGCAGCGGTATCGCTGGCGGGAGCGATCGGCTTCGTCGGTCTGGTCATTCCGCACCTGCTGCGCCTCGTCATCGGCAACGACCAGCGCCTGCTGCTGCCGGCCGCGATGCTGGCCGGCGGCACGGCGCTGGTGCTGGCCGATCTGGCCGCACGGTCGGCGGTCGCACCGCTGCAGTTGCCGGTCGGCGTGGTCACCGCGCTGGTCGGCGTGCCGGTCTTCCTTGCCTTGCTGCTGCGGAGACGATGATGGCCCTGCTCGAGACCCATGCCCTCGGCCTGCGTGCTGGCCAGCGCCTGCTCATCGACCGTCTCGACTGGAAGGTGGCGCACGGCGAGTTCTGGTGCGTACTCGGCCGCAATGGCGCCGGCAAGAGTAGCCTGCTGCAGGTCGTCTCCGGCCTGCGCGCAGCCGATAGCGGCGAGGTGAGCATCGCGGGACAGGCGCTGGCCGGCCTGCCTCCGCTCGAGCTTGCCCGGCTGCGCGGGCTGATGCCGCAGCAGTTCGCCGACAGTTTTTCCTGTCCCGTGCTGGATGCGGTGGCCATCGGCCGCACGCCGTGGCGGCTCGGGCCGGGGTGGGACGACGCGGACGACATCAAGAGGGTGGAGGAGGCGCTGGCCGCCGTTGGCATGCAAGCGCACAAGGAGGCGGATCTGCTGCAGCTGTCCGGTGGGGAGCGACAGCGCGTGGCGCTGGCCGCGCTGCTCGTGCAGGATCCCGCACTGATGCTGTTCGACGAACCGACCGCGCATCAGGATATCGCGCAGCAGTGGCTGCTGATGCGGCTGATGCAGCGGCTCTCGGCCGACCATGCGGTGGTCGCCAGCTGCCACGATCTCAATTTGGCAGCGCGCTTCGCCACCCATGTGCTGTTGCTGGGCGACGGCTATCACCGGGTCGGCTCGGTGCGGCAGGTGATGACGGCGGATGTGCTGGGCGAGGCGTATGGCTGTCGGCTGGTCGAGCGGGGCGGCGGCTTTTTTGTAGAGGGTTGATGGCGGATTTCGCTGCGCTCTATCCGCCCTACAATATCCACATGCCATCCGTATTGCCGTAGGGCGGATAGAGCGCAGCGAAATCCGCCGTCACCGCACCATCATGCTACCGTCCACCGAGGCATGACCACCCGCAGCCATCTCAACTAGTTTTCGGCCACAGAATCATCTGCGTACACCGGAACAGCGCAATCGTCTTGCCCGCTGCGGTCACCGTCGCGTCCCATACCTGCGTGGTTCGTCCGCGATGCACTGGTCTCGCCTCGCATTCGACGCGGCCCTCGCGCGCGGTGCCGAGATGGTTGCTCTTGATTTCGATGGTGGTGAAGCTGTGCGCGCCCTCGGG
>JAMNXS010000015.1 GCA_023653025.1 Burkholderiaceae bacterium | reverse complement strand
GGCATCGAAGGACCTCCTGCGCCGCTGCGGCTGCCGTCGGTCGGCAGGGCAGGACGATGGCGGCAGCTTGCCGCCGCCGGCGGCGACGTCGGGTGTACGCGGGCGGGGCGGGCAGGTTGGGCGGGACTTTGCCGCGCCGGCCGCGCAGGACTGTGGTTTTTCAGCCGCAGCGAAGAAAAACCACAGTCCTGCGCGGGCGGGGGCGTTGCGTGGCGTCGGCGGCGTGACGGGAGTGATTTGTGCCTTGGCGAACGGGCCGGTGCGGAGGCCGGTCAGCCGGTCGTGCGCTCGATATGCCGGAACTTGCGCTGGTGCCCGAGCCGGTAGAAACGGCGCAGTTCGGCCATGGTCTCCACGCGCGCCGACCCCAGCGACGACGTCAGCCGTTGCGCGAGCCGGCGGCAGAAGCGGGACGCGTAGTCGTTCGCCGTCTGGTACATCCTGCGGCGTTCGCCGCAGAGCCCTGTGCGCAGTTGGCAGCGCTCGAACAGCAGCGCATGCAGTTCGGCGGGGAAGCGATGCGGATGCTGGCGCTTCAGTAGCCAGAGGCTGCTGACGTACTTGTCGATCTCGGCCTGCAATTCGAGTTCGTGCAGCGTGACGGCTCGTCCGTGGCCGGCATTCCATACAAGATAGTGAAAGTGGCTGACGCCCTCGAGCGCGCTCCAGTAGTCGCCGACATTGCCGCCGTCCAGCACGGTCAGCGGGTCGGCGCGCGACAGGCGCTCGAGCAGCGCGCCATCGAGGAAGACGCCGATCCGAAGTCCGTCGCCGTCACGCGCCACCAGCACCTGCTCGTCGGTATCGGCATGCCGGTGCGCGGCGGGCAACTGCTCGCGCTCGGTGATCAGGAACTCGGTAACGTCGAGCCTGATCGGCACATCATAAATGGCCGTCAGCATCTGTTGCAGCGACTTCAGCAGGGACAGGGGATGCCTCGTCATGCGCTGGCTCCGTAGCCTCGGATGCGTTCCATGACAGCAGAAATCCGTCCTGCCGGCAAGTGAGGGCCCGCAGGCCCCCGACGTCAGAACTGCTCGATCGGCTGCGGCCAGATGAAGACGCCGTTCTCCCAGCGCCCTTCCTGCATCGCACGTCCCGCACCGGAGGCCAGGCGTCCGAGGCCATGATGCGTGCCATCGACGAAGAAGCCGCGGTAGCGGTCTCCGTTTGCATAGGTGAAGTGGCCGAAGCCGGTCATGCGGTCGTTGGCGAACTGGCCGCGGTACTGGCCACCGCTGGCGAAGGTATAGATGCCGGCACCGTGGCGACGGCCCATGACGAACTGGCCGTCATAGCGGTCGCCGTTCGGGAACAGCAGCGTGCCCTGCCCATGCACGCGGTGATGCCTGAACTCGCCGACATAGCGCTTGCCGTCGGCGTAATCGACCTGCACCGTGCCGGTTACTTGTCCATCCTGCAACACGGCGGTCAGGCGGTCGCCATTCGCGTAGGTGAAGTGGGTGACGGCCGGCGCGCCCGACGCTTGCGGTCCGCCCGGCAGCGCCTCGAGCGCCTGCTTGACGCGCAGGCTGGTCCAACCCGCCTGATCGCGCATCGGGGCACAGGCGGCGAGGCTGGCGGCGGCACAGACGGCAAGCATGCGCAAAGTGTTCATCTTGATAGGCGACAGGAAATGCAGCGTGAACGGCAATGACGGTTGTCAGAATGGATATCGGCAGCTGCCGCCGATTCTTGAATGGCCGCAAAGCGCCTGCGTTTGCGGAGATCGGTAAGCGTTTCTGACCATCCTGTGAAGAAGAATTGATTTTTCCTTATCTGAACCGGCCAGTACAGTCTGCCCCCAACGAGTCTTGCCGACTCACCCTTGGAGAACGATCATGCTTCAACGCGTCACGCCCACGAAGTGCGCCTTCCCGGACAACCTGACCATCGATCAGGGCGACCCCGAACTCTGGGCTGCGATCCAGCACGAGGCCGGGCGCCAGGAAGCCCACATTGAGCTGATCGCCTCCGAGAACTACACGTCGCCAGCCGTGATGCAGGCGCAGGGTTCGGTGCTGACGAACAAGTACGCCGAAGGTTACCCGGGCAAGCGCTACTACGGCGGCTGCGAATACGTCGACATCGTTGAGCAGTTGTGCATCGACCGCCTGAAGGCGCTGTACGGCGCCAATTTCGCCAATGTGCAGCCGAACTCCGGGTCGCAGGCCAACCAGGCAGTGTTTCTCGCGCTGCTGAACCCCGGCGACACCATCATGGGCATGTCGCTGGCCGAGGGCGGGCACCTGACGCACGGCATGCACCTGAACATGTCGGGCAAGTGGTTCAAGGTGGTCTCCTATGGCCTAGACCAAAAAGAAGAGCTTGATTACGAACAGATGGAGCGCATGGCGCGCGAGCACAAGCCGAAGCTGATCATCGCCGGAGCGTCCGCCTACGCGCTGAAGATCGACTGGGCCCGGTTCCGCAAGGTGGCCGACGACATCGGCGCCTACCTGCTGGTCGACATGGCGCATTACTCGGGGCTGATCGCCGGCGGCGTGTACCCGAACCCGGTACCGCATGCGCATGTGGTCACGTCCACGACGCACAAGAGCCTGCGCGGCCCGCGCGGCGGCATCATCCTGATGAACGACGAAGAGATCGCCAAGAAGATCAACAGCGCGATTTTCCCCGGCATTCAGGGCGGTCCGCTGATGCACGTGATCGCCGGCAAGGCGACCGCATTCCACGAAGCGCTGCAACCGGCTTTCAAGGCCTACCAGCAGCAGGTCATCCGGAACGCCGCCGCACTGGCCGAGACCCTGGTCGAGCGCGGGCTGCGCATCGTCTCCGGCCGCACCGAGTCGCATGTGATGCTGGTCGACCTGCGCGCCAAGGGCATCACCGGCAAGGCCGCCGAGGCCGCGCTCGGGCAGGCGCACATCACCTGCAACAAGAACGGCATTCCGAACGACCCGGAGAAACCAATGATCACCTCCGGCATCCGCCTCGGTTCGCCGGCGATGACCACGCGCGGCTTCCGCGAGGAGCAGGTGCGCATGACCGCGCATCTGATCGCGGACGTGCTCGACGCGCCGAACGACGCGGCGCGCATCGCCGAAGTGCGTTCCAAGGTCGAGGCGCTGGTCGCGCCTTTCCCGGTGTATGGAATGACCACCGCCTGACGGCTGAGTCAGGCAGGCCACCGCATTCACGCGAGGGCGGCGTAGACCGTCCGTGAACCCTCTGACGATAACGAAGCAAGGAGACAAACCATGGCTGGACGCAATTTCCTGTTCGTACCCGGTCCGACAAACGTGCCCGACCGGATCATGCGCGCAATGATGGTATCGATGGAAGACCATCGCTCGCCCGATTTCCCGCTGCTGACCCGCACCATCATGCCGGGCCTGAAACGCGTTTTCCGCACTGAGCGCGGCACGCCCTTCGTGTTCCCGTCCTCCGGCACCGGCTGCTGGGAGGCCGCGATCACCAACACGCTGTCGCCAGGCGACACCGTGCTGGCTGCGCGCTTCGGACAGTTCAGCCACCTGTGGATCGCCATGTGCGAGAAGCACGGCCTGAATGTGCAGATCGTCGATGTCGACTGGGGCACCGGAGTGCCGGTCGAGCAGTACGCGGAGATCCTGCGCCACGACACGCAGCACAAGATCAAGGCAGTGCTGGCCTGCCACAACGAGACCGCCACCGGCGTCTCCTCGGACATCGGCGCCGTACGCCGCGCGCTCGACGATGCGAAGCATCCGGCACTGCTGTTCGTGGACGCGGTGTCGTCGCTGGCATCGATCGATTTCCGCTTCGACGACTGGGGCGTGGACATGGCGGTGTCGGGTTCGCAGAAGGGACTGATGCTGCCGGCCGGCCTTGGCATCCTGTGCGCGAGCCAAAAGGCACTCGACATGCATGCCGAGGCGAAGCTCGCGCGCTCGTATTTCGACCTGCAGGACATGCTCAACGCGAACAAGACCGGTTATTTCCCGTACACGCCGGCACTGCCGCTGCTGTATGGCCTGGTCGAGGCGCTGACCATGATTGAGGAGGAAGGGCTTGATAACATCTTCGCCCGCCATGAGTACCTGGCCGCCGGCGTGCGCGCCGCCGTGCAGGACGGCTGGGGCATGAAGCTGTGCGCGAAAGAACCGAAATGGCATTCGAACACCGTATCGGCCGTGATGGTGCCGGAAGGCGTCAATGGCGCGGACGTGATCTCCCGTGCCTACAACCGGTACAACCTGTCGCTTGGCGCCGGCTTGTCGAAGATGGCCGGCAAGCTGTTCCGCATCGGCCACCTCGGCGACATGAATGAAGTGCACCTAATGTCGGCGATTGCCGGCGCAGAGATGGCGATGCTCGACTGCGGCATCAAGGTCCGGGCCGGCAGCGGCGTCGCCGCCGCGAGCGAGTTCTGGCGCACGCACCGCGTTCCGGTCGGCCTCGACGCAAGCGTTGCCGAACAGATCGCGCTGGCCAAGGCAGCGTGAGGCGCTGACACCAACGGTCTTCCTGCTTCCTCTCTCGGCGGCGTCGCCCGAATCCGGTCGGCGCCGCCGATTTTTTTCCGCCGCATCAAGCTGACGCGAAGAACCAGCGCCTTCCTTGCGCGATCCAACCGCCATGAAAACCGCATGGCGGACTGCTGGCATCTCCCTCATTGCGCTGGCGGCGCTATTCGCGCTGCTGCTCGCGCTGATCGCAACTTTCGACTGGAACCGCGCGCGGCCCTGGCTGGCCGACAAGATCAGCGCTGCCACCGGCCGCGAATTTGTGATCGACGGCGACCTGACCGTTGAATGGCGGGCGCCGCCGGAAACGCAGGGTTGGCGGCGCTATATCCCATGGCCGCATTTTCGTGCGCGCGACGTGAAACTCGGCAATCCGGACTGGTCGCACACTGGCCCTTGGATGGCCAGCGCGCCGCAAGTCGACTTCAGCCTCAACCTGCCGCGCCTGCTCGCCAAGCAGATACGGATCGAGCAACTGCGGCTGACCGAGCCGACGCTGGTGTTCGAGAAACGCGGCGAAGCGCGCCGCAACTGGCAGTTTGCGCCGCAGCAGGCCGCCGGCCAGGGCGGCGGCTGGCAGTTCGAATTGAAGAGCCTCGCGATCGCCAGTGGCGACGTGCGCTATGTCGAGCAGGAAAAAAAGACCGACGTCGCGCTGCGAATCGATACGCGCGACGACGGCAGCTTGCGCTGGCAGGCCGAGGGGCGCTACAACGCCGAGACGCTGGAGGGACAGGGTATGGCCGGCTCGCTGCTGGCATTGCGGTCGGCCGGCGTCCGCTACCCGGTGGATGCGTCGCTCAGGCTGGGCGAGACGCGCATCAAGGCCAGCGGCAGCATCACCGATCCGGCCGACCCGAGCGCGCTCGATATCCGGCTCACGCTGCGCGGCGCCAGCATGGCCGACCTGTTCCCGATCAGCGGCCTACTGCTGCCGGATACGCCGAAGTTTTCCACCGAGGGCCGCGTGGTCGGCCGGCTGCAGCCGGGCCAGCTGGACTTGCGCTATGAAAATTTCAGCGGCGTGGTCGGCGACAGCGATATCGCCGGCACCCTGCACTACCGGCAGCAGGCCCCGCGCCCGAGCCTGCGCGGCGAGGTGGTGTCGAAGCGGCTGAGGCTGGTCGACCTGGGCCGGCTGATCGGCTCCGGTGACGACGGCCGCAAGCAGCCGGGCGAGATCGCGCAGCCGAAGGGGCGGGTGCTGCCGGTGTCGCCGTTCAAGACCGACCGCTGGGACAAGATGGACGTGCAGGTACGCTTCACCGGCCGCCAGATCATCCGCAAGGAAGCGCTGCCGATCGAGGACTTCGACACGCGAATCGTCATGCGCGCCGGCGTGTTGACGCTTGATCCGCTGCAGTTCGGCATCGCCGGCGGCAAGCTGACCGGCACGGTGCGGATCGACGGACGCGCCGATCCGGCCAAGGGGGCGATGGATCTGCGCGCACGCGGCCTGAGCCTGGCGAAACTTTTTCCGAAAGTAGGGGATGCGCCGGCCAGCATCGGCACCATCGCCGCGCGCATCGACCTCAAGGCCAGCGGCAACTCGGTTGCCGCAATGCTCGGCACGGCCAGCGGCGACATGAGCGCGGTGGTCAGCAAGGGCACGGTCAGCAAGTTCGTGCTGGAGGCAGCCGGCCTCAACATCGCCACCGCGGCCATCACGAAAATCTTCGGCGACCGGCAGATTCCGGTGAACTGTCTGGTGGCCGACCTCGGCGTGAAGCAGGGTATTGCGACCCCGCGCGTGTTCCTGCTCGACTCGCCGGACGCCACCATCCATGTGACCGGCGCGATCAACCTGCAGGGCGAGCGCTACGACCTGACTATCCATCCGGAGAGCAAGGGCGTGCGCCTGCTGTCGCTGCGCGCGCCGTTGTACGTGCGCGGCAGCTTCGAGAACCCCGATGTCGGCATCGACCGCCGCACGGTTGCGCTGAAGGCCGGCGCGGCCGCCGTGCTGGGAGCTGTCGCCGCGCCGATCGCGGGCCTGCTGGCGCTGATCAATCCGGGAGAGGAGGACGCGAGTCCCTGCATCGGGCTGCTGAAGCAGGGCAAGCGGTGAGCGTGCGCGACCTGAATGCCGGTCGCCTGTGGTCACTGCTGAAGACAGCGGTGGCGGCCTGGATCGACGACTATGCGCCGAGCATGGGCGCGGCGCTGGCCTACTACACGATGTTCTCGATCGCGCCGCTGCTGCTGATCGTGATCTCCGTCGCCGGGCTGATTTTCGGCGTCGAGGCCGCGCGCGGCGAAATCACCGCGCAGCTGCAGGGCCTGATCGGGCAGGAAGCGGCGACCATGATCGAGGGTCTGGTCGAGCGCGCCGACCAGCCGGCGCGCGGCGCGCTCTCGACGCTGATCGGTTTCGTGCTGCTCGTCGTCGGGGCCACCACCGTGTTCGCCGAACTGCAGGATGCGCTCGACCGCATCTGGCGCGCGCCGCGCCGCGAGCAGGGCGGTCTGTGGGCGCTGCTGCGCGCGAGGCTGCTGTCGTTTGGCCTGATCCTCGGCATCGGTTTCCTGATGATGGTCTCGCTGGTGCTGTCGGCCGCACTGTCGGCGCTGGGCAAGTGGTGGGGCGCGTGGTTCGGCCACTGGATACTGCTGGCGCAGTTCCTGAATATTGCGATCAGCTTCGCGCTGGTGACCACGATGTTCGCGATGATCTACAAGATCATGCCGCGGGTGAAGGTCGCGTGGAGCGATGTCTGGATCGGCTCGCTCTTCACAGCCGTGCTGTTCACCATCGGCAAATACCTGATCGGGCTTTACATAGGCAAGAGCGGCATGACGTCGGTCTTCGGCGCTGCCGGGTCGCTGGTGGTGCTATTGGTCTGGGTCTATTACTCGGCGCAGATTTTCCTGCTCGGCGCCGAGTTTACGTGGGCGTACGCACAACAATGGGGGTCGCGGCGGGGGAAGGTGTCGGGATCCAACTGAGAATAATTCTCATTTTGTGTAGAATTGCCGGTAACGATTCCCCAACCACCCTCGTACCGACCCATGCGACTGTTTTCCCGACTGATTTTTGCCGGCGTCGTGCTGGCCTCCTCGTGGTCCGCACCGGCCTTGGCCGACACCGTGACCGTGTACTCGGCACGCAATGAGCAACTGCTCAAGCCCCTGCTCGATCGTTATAGCAAAGAAACCGGCACCGAGATCAAATTGCTGACGGCCAACGAAGGCGCCTTGCTGGCGCGCCTCAAAGCCGAAGCCGAGAGCACGCCGGCCGATCTGCTGATTACCGTCGACGCCGGCAACCTCTGGCTGGCCGCTCAGCAAGGACAACTGCGTGCGCTGAATTCGGCCGTGCTCGAGCGCAACATCCCGCCGCACCTGCGCGATCCGGACAACCAGTGGTTCGGGCTCTCGGTGCGTGCGCGCACCATCGTCTACAACAAGGCCGCCGTCCAGCGCACGGAGTTGTCGACCTATGAAGACCTCGCGGCTCCGAAATGGAAGGGCCGCCTGTGCCTGCGCACCAGCAAGAAGGTCTACAACCAGTCGCTGGTGGCGCTGATGATCAGCGAACTCGGCGAGGCGAAGACCGAGGCCATTGTCCGCGGCTGGGTCGCCAACCTGAAGACCGATCCCTTTCCCGACGACACCTCGCTGCTGAAAGCGCTCGCCGCCGGCCAGTGCGATGTCGGCATCGTCAACACCTATTATCTCGGCCGCCTGCTGGTGAAAGAGCCGCGCTTCCCGGTCGGCCTGTTCTGGGCGAACCAGAATGACGGCGGCGTCCATGTCAATGTCTCTGGCGCGGGCATCACGAAGCATGCGAAGAACCCGGCCGGCGCACAGAAGCTGATCGAGTATCTGTCGATGGAGGCTGCGCAGAACTTCTATGTCGACGAGGACCTCGAGTTCCCGGCCAATCCGAAGGTGCAGGCCAACTCCATCGTCAAGAACTGGGGACCGTTCAAGCCCAATCTGGTGAACGTCGCCAAGGCCGGCGAACTGCAGGTCGCGGCCACGCGGCTGATGGACCGTGCCGGCTACAAGTAAGCCCGGATGAACGTCGCCGCCAACCGCGCCGCCACGCGTCCTGCGTGGTCGGTGCTGCCGGTCGCGCTGCTGACCGTCGTGCCGCTGGCCGTCGTGCTGGCCAGCTGGCTGCAGCCGCAGCCCGAGATCTGGGAACATTTGCGCGCCTTCGTGCTGCCGGCCGTGCTGGCCAACACGCTGTGGATGGCGGCCGGCGTCGCGCTGCTGACGCTCGTACTTGGCATCTCGCTGGCCTGGCTGACCGCGGTCTGCGAATTTCCGGGCCGCCGCTTCTTTGCCTGGGCGCTGGTGCTGCCGCTGGCGCTGCCGGGCTATGTGCTGGCCTCGGTGATGGTCGGGCTGCTCGACTACAGCGGGCCGCTGCAGACGGCGCTGCGCAGCGTCTTCGGCCCCGGCATGGCCCTGCCGAATGTGCGCTCGGTCGGCGGCGCCGTGGCCGTCTTCGGGCTGGTGCTGTATCCGTACGTCTACCTGCTCGCGCGCCAGGCCTTCCTTACGCAGGGACAGCGCAGCCTCGAAGCCGCGCAGACCCTGGGCCTGCCGCGCGTGCGCGCCTTCTTCCGCGTCGCGCTGCCGATGTCGCGTCCGTGGTGGGCGGCCGGCGTCTCGCTGGCGCTGATGGAGATGCTGGCCGATTTCGGCACGGTCGCCATTTTCAATGTCGATACCTTCACCACGGCGATTTACAAGGCCTGGCTCTCGCTGTTCAATCTGGCCGTGGCGTCGCAGCTGGCCTCGCTGCTGGCGCTGGCCGTGCTGCTGCTGATCTGGTTCGAGCAGCGCGCGCGGCAGCAGCGCCGCTACACCGGCGCTGCTGCCGGCAAGATGCAGCGCATCCCGCTGCGGGGCGCAACACGCCTCTTCGCCGTCGGCTGGTGCGCGCTGGTGCTGATGCTGGCCTTCGTCGTGCCGGTGGCTCAACTGCTGGTCTGGACGGCCGGCGTTGTGCGCGGCGACTGGGACGAACGCTACTGGGGATTCATCGGCCATTCGCTGATGCTCTCGGCGCTGGCCGCGCTGCTGGTGGTCGGCTGCGGGCTGTGGGTCGCCTATGCGCAACGGCAGCATCCGGGGCGCATCACCGGCTGGAGCGTGCGCGTATCCATGCTCGGCTATGCGTTGCCGGGCATGCTGCTGTCGGTCGGGCTGTTCGTGCCGATCGCGTGGCTGGACCGCCAGCTGCTGCCGTGGTGGGCCGCGCTCGGCATCGCGCCGGCGCCGGTACTGAAAGGTACGCTGGTCGTGATGCTGCTGGCGCTGGCCGCGCGCTTCATGGCGGTCGGCTTCGAGCCGATGCAGGCGGCGATGGAGCGCATCACGCCGGCCCAGGAGCAGGCCGCGCGCAGCCTCGGGCTGGGCCGCTGGCAGGTGCTGCGCCGGCTGTTCGTGCCGATGCTGCGCTCGGGCTGGCTGGGTGCCAGCCTGCTGGTGTTCGTGGAAGTGATGAAGGAAATGCCGATCACGCTGATGACGCGGCCCTTCGGCTGGGATACGCTCGCCGTGCGCGTGTTTGAAATGAGTTCGGAAGGCATGTGGGAGCGCGCCGCGCTGCCCAGCCTGTGCATCGTCGCCGCCGGCCTGCTGCCGGTGCTGCTGCTGGTGCGCGCGACCGAGAAATGAGGCATTGAATGAAGCGAGCCGAGGATATCCACCTGACCCTGCATGCGCTCGAGCTGGAGTCGCTCGAGCTGGCCTACCCGACGCCGGCCGGGCCGCAGGTCGTGCTGGGCGGCCTGTCGCTGACGCTCGCGCGCGGCGAGATCGCCTGCCTGCTCGGGCCGTCCGGCTGCGGCAAGACCACGGCGCTGCGCGCGATCGCGGGCTTCCTGCCGCTGCAGGCCGGCCGCATCTGGCTGATGCAGCGCGAGGTCGGCAGCGCGCGCCACCAGCTGCCGCCGGAGCGGCGCAACATCGGCATGGTGTTCCAGGACTATGCGCTGTTTCCGCACCTCGATGTCGCGGCCAACGTCGGCTTCGGATTGCACCGGCTGGCGCGCCGCGAGCGGCAGGCGCGCGTGGCGGAGATGCTCGAGCTGGTCGGCCTGTCGGCGTTTGCCAGGCGCGCGCCGCACGAGCTTTCCGGCGGCCAGCAGCAGCGCGTCGCGCTGGCGCGTGCGCTGGCGCCGCAGCCCGAGCTGCTGTTGATGGACGAGCCCTTCTCGAACCTCGACGTCACGTTGCGCGAACGGCTCGCGCTCGAGGTGCGCGACCTGCTCAAGCGCACCGGTACCACCGCTGTCATCGTCACGCATGACCAACACGAGGCGTTCACGGTCGCGGACCGGATTGCCGTGCTGTCCGACGGCCGGCTGCAGCAGTGGGGCACGCCGATGGACCTGTACCACCGCCCTGCCAACCGTTTCGTCGCCGGTTTCATCGGCGAGGGCGTGCTGCTGCCGGGCGTGGCCGATGGCGACGGCGGCGTCGAGACCGAACTCGGCCGCTTCCGCATGGAGCCGGGGCGGGCGCTGCCGGCCGGCGGCCGCGCCGAGCTGCTGGTGCGGCCGGACGACATCCAGCACGACGATGCGAGCGGCCATCGAGCCACCGTGGTCGCCAAGGCCTTCCGCGGTGCGGAATTCCTGTACACGCTCGGCCTGCCTTCCGGCCGCACGCTGCTGTCGCTGGTGCCCAGCCATCACGACCATGCGATCGGCGAAGCGATCGGCATTCGCGTCGAGCTCGATCATGTCGTGTGTTTCGACGCAGAGTGAGGACAGCCTGACGGCGGCTCTATAGCCCGCCCCGCCCGTCCCGCCCGGGCTGCCGGGCCATTGGCTCGCACGACAAGCGCTGGGCGCAACCGGGCATCGGCCATTCTCTGATGTAACGCAAGCGAGCGCCAGTTTCGCGCGCGCCGCCACGGGCGGCGGGTCGCGTTGCCGCAGGGTTTTGCTTTCTAATGGGGAAACCCGCTGGAAAGGAGATTCCTGTGCGCCGTCTGCCGTTTCCGTTGCGCCTCGACTATCCGGGCGCGCCGTCGGACTTGTTCCGGCTGTCGTTCTGGGTGGTCGGCCTGTCGCTGGCAGTCGTCTTCCTCTGGCGCGCCACCGGTGCCGAACTGGACCGCAAGGAGGTCGAGGCGCGCGCCATTGCCATGCATCAGGCGGAGTCGCTGGCGGCTTCCTATGCCGCGCAACTCGACGACATCGCCGGGCAGATGGACCGGCTGACCCGCGCGCTGGCCTATGCGTGGAGCGAGGCGCCGGACCGGGTCG
Source organism: Burkholderiaceae bacterium (assembly GCA_023653025.1). Lineage (GTDB taxonomy): Bacteria > Pseudomonadota > Gammaproteobacteria > Burkholderiales > Burkholderiaceae_D > Pernthalerella. Next base: position 38,053 of record JAMNXS010000015.1, on the reverse strand, counting down.
ATCTCGACCGCGACCGCATCCGCGGCCTGTTCCCTGACCGAAACGAGTTCTATGCGGGCATCGTCGATGCCCGCGGCGATGTCGTGCGCGCGTCGTATGAGCCGAAGGTTCGCGCCAACCTATCGGGCTTGGCCCTCATGCAATTGCACAGCAAGCGCTGCTGCGCTGGACTGCTCATCACCGGCCCCGAGTATGGCCCGATGATCGGCAAGCACGTGGTCCGCTTTTCGCGCCGGCTCGAGCATGCCGACGGCAGCTTCGCCGGTGCCGTCGTGGTCGCCGTGGATCCCGGCTATCTCGCGACCTTTCACGACGAGACGCTGGGGGGTGCCAGCGACTTCATCACCGCGCGGTTCGAGAACGGCGCCACGCTGGCTACCCGGCAAGGCGGGGGCGGCAGTGGCAAGCTGTCGTTCTACGAAACGTTGCCGGATTTCGATGCCAGGCAAGGCGTGCGCCTCGAACCGGGCGAGCGCTTCCTCGACGGCCAGCCGCGCTACGTCGCGTGGCGCAAGCTCGACCGGTTTCCGCTGGTGGCCGTCGCTGGGCTGACCGAGGACCGGGTGCTGGCGAGCTTTCGGGGCTCGCAGCAGGCCCACTGGCGCAACGCATCGATTGCGACCTTTTGTCTCGGATTGCTGGCGCTGGCCGGCATCGTCACCTCGCTGCGCTTTGCGCTGCGTCGCCGCGCGGAAGAGGATGTGCGGCGAACCTACCGGATGGCCACCGACGCCGCCAACGAGGGCTTCTACATGCTGGCGCCGATCTTCGACGCCGACCGACAGCTGCGGGACTTCCGCATCGAGGACTGCAACGAACGCGCGGCGGCCCTGCTGGGCCTGCTGCGCGAGCGCCTGGTCGGGCGGCGCGCCACCGAGGCCATGCCGGAGGCGGCGCGCGCCGAACTGCTCGCGTTGTGCGACAAGGCGCTGGCCAGTGGCATCTGCGAGGACGAACATCGCGTACCCGCCAACGGCTGGGCGCATGCGGACTGGATCTATCGTCGCGCCGTGTATTCCGGCACCGGCATCGCACTGACGCTGCGCGACATTTCGGCGCTGAAGGCCCACGAGCAGGCGCTGGCCGATATCGCCAACCAGGACGCCCTGACGCAGCTACCGAACCGGCGCTGGCTGATGAGCCTGCTGCCGGCGGCGCTGCAGCGCGCCGACCGCGGCCGCAAGCAGCTGGCGCTGCTGTTCATCGATCTCGACAACTTCAAGGAGGTCAACGACACCCTTGGCCACGAGGCAGGCGACCGCCTGCTGCTGGAGGCGGCGGCGCGCGTGCGCGCGGCCGTGCGCGCCAGCGACCCGGTGGTGCGGCTCGGCGGCGACGAGTTTACCGTGGTGATAGAGCGGGTCGAGTCGGCCGAGTCGGTCGCGTGCGTCGCCGCCGAGGTGATCGCCGCCTTGTCCCGGCCCTACGACATCGACGGCATAGCGGGCCACGCGGTGTCGGCATCGATCGGTATCAGTCTGTGGCCGGCCGACGGCGCCGATGCCGAGACCCTGATCAAGCATGCCGACGTCGCGATGTACGCGGCCAAAGCGGGCGGCAAGGGTCGCCACTGCTTCTATGCGCCTGCACTTTCCGAGCGGCTGCTGCGGCGGCTCGGCAAGCAGTCGGCGCTGCTCAACGCGCTCGAGCGCGACGAGTTCGTCGTCCATTACCAGCCGCGCGTGTCGGCAGCCACCGGCAGCCTGTGCAGCCTGGAGGCGCTGCTGCGCTGGCGGCATCCCGCGCACGGGCTGCTGATGCCGGCCGACTTCATCGCGCAGGCCGAGGAGAGCGGCCTGATTGTCGGCATCGGCGAGCTCGTCATCGACAAGGTCGTGGCCGAGGTGGCACGCTGGCGCGACCAGGGGCTGTCGCCGGTGCCGGTATCGGTCAACGTGTTGCCACGCCAGCTGCAGCAGGGAGGTGCCGCCGAGCGAATCGCCCATGCCTTGAACACGCATGGCCTGCCGGCCTCACTGATCGAGATCGAGGTCACTGAAAGCGCGATGGTCGATCAGGGGCGCCGCACGCAGCACGAGCTCGACGCGCTGCGCCGGCTCGGCATCCGCCTGATGATCGACGACTTCGGCGCCGGCTATTCGTCGCTGGCCCAGTTGAGTCGGCTCGATGTCGACGTGCTGAAGGTCGATCAGGCGTTTACCGCATCGCTGACCCGGGGTGCCGGCGGCGAGCAGATGTACCGCGCCATCGTCTCGATGGCGGCTGCGCTCGACATGCAGGTGGTGGCCGAGGGCGTGGAGACAGTCGAGCAGCTGCGCCTGTTGCGCAGTATCGGCTGCGACGAGATCCAGGGTCACGTCATCGCGCCGGCCCTGCCGGCGGCGTCGATGGTCGCCTTGCTGCGTGCGCGCGTGCTGCTGGCGCCCTGCGGCGACCCGCTGCTCCGGAGGTAGCCGGCTTGCCGAACCGGCGCTGGCTCGACGACTACCTGCTCGGCGCGCTGGATCGCGCCCGCTCGGCACGCAAGCGCGTGGCGCTGCTGTTCATCGACCTCGACAACTTCAAACACATCAACGACACGATGGGCCATGCGGCCTGCGACGAACTGCTGCGGGCGGCGGCGGTCTGCCTGAAGAGCGCCGTACGCGGCAGCGATCATGTGGTGCGCCTCGGCGGCGACGGATTCACGGTGCTGGTCGAGAATCTCGAGCGCGACGCCAGGCAATTGCTGCGGCAAGCCGACCTCGCGATGTACGCGGTCAAGACCGCAGGCAAGGGATGCTACCGTCTGGTCGCGGGGCCGGCCTCGCCGTTCACAGCGACCTTCTAGGGGCCTGCGGCCCCGGCTTCGGGAACTTCCCGGCTTGTCTCAGGACACAAGTCGTCCTTTTGACCAAACCCTCAGGAGATCCCGAGATGACTATCAGTAACCCCGACTTTTATGCCCAATACGGGCTGATCAACGTGCGCGAGGCGATGAAGCGGCCGTTTAACCAGGCCTTTCCTGCCGCGCACCGGTTCGCGCAACAGCCGCGAACTGCGCCGCAACTCCAGTCCCGCGGCTCGCCGCACCTGTTGCCATGGACCTTCCAGCCGGAAACCAACGCTGAACAGGCCGCCAAGCGTCGCCGGTGCGAGCCAGCCGATCTTTTGCCATCGGCGGCACCCTTGCCGTCCCTGCCGCTGAGCGCTCCCTTGCTGGCCATCCGCTCGCAAAACTACTCTGTCTCCGCGCCCATGCCGACTGCCGAACGTCAGCCGATGCCTGCGCCCGCACCGGGTGTCGCCAGCGAGAATTATGCGATTGAAGGAGTGACCGATGCCGATCTGTATCAGTGCGTGCAATTGCTGGGGTGGGATGCCGACGCAGGGATGGTCTTTCTGAAAACCATCGCCAAAGTCCACATAACGCTCGCCGACTTCCGCGAGGACGCCCCGGCTCTCGCAAGCAAGACGATCGCATTCGTTGACACATTGACCGCCGAGGTTGACCAAGGCCTCCGCCTCATGCCGCCCGCCTTGAAGCGAAAGATGCTAGATAGCGCGGTAAATTTTTTGAGAAAAGTGTGTTGCGGGCCTATGAACCATCGCGTCAGTGTGACGCAAAAGGTCAAGCGACAAATGCTGGTCTTTCTCAACAAGAATTGGGCGGCTCTTGAATACATTCGCAGACATGGAGGTTTGGATACGGCTGACGACTTTCGATTTGTCAGTGGATCCTCTCGTTTCAGTTTCCTGGTGTGGTGTGCCGACAAAAAAATCCGGCTGACCGACAAGGAACTGGAGTATTTGCTCGATTTGAATGGGTTTTGGTTCACCAAACCCATGCAGGTGGTGTACGAGCAGATAAAAAGACTGGCAAGCCAGCAAAACAACGCGTCATGAGCGTCGCTTCACCGCCTGAAACGCACCCAGCATCGCCACGCCGCCCAGTGCACTGAGCCACCAGGCTTGGGCCGTCAGCGGCGTGAACCGGAATGCCGAGGCAATGGCCGGCACCATCGTCACCAGCCACAGACCGGCCACCGTGCCGGCCATCACCCACAGCGACACCCGCGGCATGCCGGACCACAAGCGGCGCCAGCCGCGCTCGCGCGATCGGCTCGGCAGGATCAGCACGGCATTGGCCATGACCAGCAGCACGAATGCCGACGCGGCCGACGCGGCCGCCGGGTCGCCGGCATCGAGCAGCAGCGCGTAGAGCCCGAAGGCCGCTGCCGTCGTGACCGTACCGTATGCCAGCGACTGCAGCGCATCGCGCATCGACAGCAGCGGTTCGTCCAGCCTGCGCGGCGGCTGCTGCATCAGCGATGGATCGCCTTCCTCGGCCTCGAACACGACGGAGCAGGCGGGGTCGATCACCAGTTCGAGGAAGGCGATGTGCAGCGGCGTGAGCATCAGGGGCAGGCCGAAGATTACCGGCAGCAGCGACAGGCCGACAATGGGTACGTGCACGGCCAGCGTATACACCATCGCCTGCCGCATGTTGGCGAAAGTGCGGCGTCCCATCCGTATGGCGCTGACGATGGAACCGAAGTCATCCTTCAGCAGTACCAGCGCGCCGGCCTCGCGCGCGACATCAGTGCCGCGCTGGCCCATCGCCACGCCAATATGCGCGGCCTTCAGCGCCGGCGCATCGTTGACGCCGTCTCCGGTCATCGCCACCACCTCGCGCTGGCGTTTCAGTGCTTCGACCAGCGCCAGCTTCTGTTGTGGCCTGACCCGAGCGAAGATGTTCACGTCGCGTGCCGCCGCTGCCAGTTCGCCGTCGTTCATCGCAGCGAGGTCGGCGCCCGTCAGTACCCGCCCGGTGCCGATGCCGGCCTCCTGCGCTATCGCCAGTGCGGTCCGCGGGTGGTCTCCGGTAATCATCACCACGCGGATGCCGGCACGCCGGCAATGCGCAATCGCCGCCGGCACTTCGGCGCGCAGGGGGTCGGCCAGCGCCAGCAGGCCCAGCCATTCGAACCGGAAACCATGCGGCGTGTCCGGCCAGCTCTGCGCCTGTGCGTGCTGCGCGTGCACCGCGCGCGCCACGCCCAGCACGCGCAGGCCGCGGTCGGCCAGCTGTCCGGCGTCGCCGGCAATTCGCTGTCGCTCGGCTTCTACCAGCCCGCACAGCGCGGCCACCGCCTCCGACGCCCCCTTGATGGCCACCACGCAGTCGCCGTCGCCGATTTTCCACGCATGGGTCATCGCCGGCAGTTCGGCCGACAATTCGTACTCGCGCACCAGCCTCCAGTGCGGCTCGACGCGAACCTGTGCGCCGCTGTCGGCGGCAAGGCGGTGGATCGCCTTTTCCATCGGGTCGTGCGGATCGGTTTCGCTGGCCAGCAGCGCGTGCTGCAGCAGTGTCCGCTGCGCCGGCGTCAGTCTGCCGTCCACGCCTGCGCATCCCGGCTCGCTGTCTGCGGACTGCAGGGCCACGACTTCCATCCGGTTCTGCGTCAGCGTGCCGGTCTTGTCGACGCACAGCACCGAGGTCTCGCCCAGCGTCTCGATCGCATCCAGCCGGCGCGTCAGCACATCGAGCCGCGCGAGGCGGCGCGCGGCGAAGGCAAAGAAGATGATCATGATGACCGGGAACTCCTGCGGCAGCAGCGACATCGCCAGCGCAATGCCTGCCAGTACCGCCTGTGCCGGGTCGCCGCGCAGCAGCCAGTAGGCGGCGGCCAGCGCGCTGGCCACCATCGCCCCGGCGATGGCGAAGCGCCGCGTGAGACGGCCCATCTCGTCGCGCAGCGGCGACGACGTCAGTGCGATCTGCTCCAGCGATGCGCCGATCCGGCCCATGTCGGACCGGTGGCCGGTGGCGCCGACCTCGGCCACGCCCTGGCCCTGCACGACCAGCGTGCCGGCTGAGACCGGGTCGCCGGCCGCTTTCGCAGCAGGGAGCGACTCGCCGGTCAGCATTGATTCGTCGAGGGCGAGATCGTGCGTTTCCAGCAGCCGCCCATCGGCCGGCACGCGGTCGCCCTCGCCGAGAATCAGCACGTCGCCGCGCACCACGTCGCGGCCGGCGATGCGTTGCTCGCGGCCGTCGCGGATGACCAGCGCGCGCGGGCTCGACAAGTCGCGCAGCGCGGCCAGCGCATTGTCAGTGCGACGCTCCTGCACGATCGTGACGCCCATGATGACCAACACGAAGCCCATCAGCACCAGCGCCTCGACGGTATCGCCGATCAGCAGGTAGACCGCGCCGGCTGCCAGCAGCAGCAGGAACATCGGCTCGCTCGCCACTCCCTTTGCGATGGCCGGCAGCGTCCGGCGCTGCGACACGCCGATATCGTTCGGGCCGTCGTCGGCCAGTCGGCGGGCAGCCGTGGCCGAATCGAGGCCGGGGCGGGCTTCAGTCATGGGCGAGCGGACAGTTCGTCCGGAAGTCGGTACCGAGACTATCATTGCACCAATGACGTTCCGGGCAAAGACCGTGATCAATTCGGGATGCCTCGGCGCGGCATCGACCACCGCTCCGGCGACGCTGGACGGCTACGCGCTGGCGTTTGCCTGGCCCGTCAGTACTTGACCGTTGTCGGGAAGTCGCGCGCCAGCTTGTCGCACAGCGCCTGCTTGCCGCGGCGCTGTGCCTGCGCATCGAATGCCGCCACGCCCAGCCCGAACAGGCGCTGCCACTCGGCCTCGCCTTTCTTGTCGCGGCAGAGCTGCGACTGCTGCTGGAAGCGGAATCCGTAATAACTGAACGGACATGCGCGCCGCGCCTTGCTGAAAAGCCCGTCCATCCTGACCGTGTCGTCACAGTCGTCGGCCGCCGCCGGCAGGGTCGCGACCAGCAGGCCGAACACAAGTGCCGCCGGTATCAGCGACTGGCGCAACGGCCGTCGATACAGCTGCCGATACGGCTGTCGATAGGGCATGGATGCCTGCCTCCTGTTGTTGGAACCGCAGCCATCCTAACCGCTGCCGCGCAAGATCGCCGGATCTGGCCAGGATTCGTACCGTTGTTCGGGGCAAGCGGCAGCTTGATATTGGCGCAGGATCGTCGTTGATATCCGTACCACAGCCCACCTGGACGACCGCTCATGCGTACCAATCTGCCCGTCACCGACAACGAGGTCGCGCTCAGCGACCAGAAATCCATTGTCTCCAAGACCGACCTGAAGGGACGGATCACCTACATCAACCCCTACTTCATCGAGATCAGCGGATTCACCGAGGAAGAGCTGATGGGTTCGCCGCACAACCTCGTGCGCCATCCCGACATGCCGCCGGAAGCCTTCGCCGATATGTGGCGTTCGCTTAAGGCCGGCCTGCCGTGGACCGGCATGGTCAAGAACCGCTGCAAGAACGGCGATTATTACTGGGTGGTGGCGAATGTCACGCCGCTGATCGAGAACGGGCAGGCGGTCGGCTACATGTCGGTGCGCAGCAAGCCGTCGCGCGCGCAAGTGGCCGCGGCCGATGCCATTTATCGCCGTTTCCGGCAGGGCACTGCGGCCGGCTTCGCGATCCGCGACGGCGCGGTCGTGAAAACCGGCCTGGCGTCGCTGGCAAGGGCGGTGAAGAACTTGTCGCTGCCGGTGCGGCTGGCGATCGGCCTCGGCATTCCGTCGCTGATCCTGGCGGCGATGACCGCGGCCTCGGTGATGCGCGGCGAGAGCGGCTGGATGATCGCCGGCGAATTGGCGTCATTGACCGCGGTCCTGCTGTCGTGGCTGGGGCTGCACACGGCCATCGTCGCGCCGCTGCGCATGGCGACCCGGGTGGCGCGCTCGATCGCCGGCGGCGACCTCTCCAACAGCTTTACGGTGGACCGCGGCGACGACACTGGGCAACTGTTGCGCGCGCTGCAGCAGATGAATGCGAACCTCGTGGCCGTGGTCGGCGACGTGCGCGCCAACGTGGAAGCAATCCACCACGGCAGCCGCGAGATCGCCCAGGGCAACATGGACCTGTCGGCGCGCACCGAAGCTCAGGCGTCCAGCCTCGAGCAGACGGCCGCGAGCATGGAGCAATTCTCATCGACGGTGCGCCAGAATGCGGACAACGCCGGGCAGGGCAACCAGCTTGCCAACACCGCCTCCGACGTCGCGCGCCGCGGCGGATCGGTCGTGACCGACGTCGGAGCGACGATGGCGGAGATCAGCGGATCGGCGAAGAAGATCGTCGACATCATCTCGCTGATCGACGGCATCGCTTTCCAAACCAACATTCTTGCGCTGAACGCCGCCGTCGAAGCGGCGCGCGCCGGCGAGCAGGGCAGGGGCTTCGCGGTCGTCGCCTCGGAAGTGCGCAGCCTGGCGCAGCGCAGCGCGAGCGCCGCGCGCGAGATCAAGGCGCTGATTCACGACTCGGTCGGCAAGGTCGACGCCGGCAGCCGGCAGGTGTCGGAAGCCACGGCGACGATGGAAGAGATCGTGCGCTCGGTCAGCCGCGTGACGGACATCATGTCCGAGATCAGCGCGGCCAGCCACGAGCAGAGCCAGGGCATCGATCAGGTCAACCAGGCGGTGTCTCAAATGGATCAGGTCACGCAGCAGAATGCGGCGCTGGTCGAGCAGGCCGCCGCTGCCGCTGCCAGCCTCGAGGAGCAGGCGGCGCGGCTGGCCGAATCGGTGTCGGTCTTCCGCTTGCGCTAGGCCGCTGGCCTTCAGGGCTTGCGGAACTGCTGCTTGCAGGCCTCGGCCATATTCCTGAACTGACGGTCGCTTTGCGATTCGCGCGATGCCTTCAGCAGGCAGTCGTCGAGGGTCTTCGGTCCGGTGTCGCAGGCGGCGAGCGCGCAGGCGGTCAGTGCGGTCGCGAGCAGCATGCGGAAAAATCGGGGGCGTTGCATGATGGCTCTGTCGATGTCTTTGCATCGATGCTTGATAGTCTTCGACGCATTCTATCGGCAAGCTGCCCGCGGTGAACCGGCTGTTCGCAGGGAATTTCAGTCGATGTCGGTGACTGTCGGTTGCGCCGCTGCCGGATCGCCACCGGGCGTCAGTCCGTAGGGCTCGACCAGCGGCCACAGGTGCGCGGGCAGCATCGCGCGCATCCGCGCCGGCTGCTCGCGGCGCAGGTGGATCACGCTCTCGATGGCCTTCATCTCGACCCGCGCTTTCGCGAATTCGACGCCGCGCGGCCCGAGACGCGGCATCAACCATCCGACGACCGGCCGCAGCCAGTCGGGCATGCGGCGCAGCGGCAGGCCGCCGGCGGCGCGCTCGGTATTGCGCAAAAACCCCTTGACGGCCGACTGCCTGCGCCCGCCGCTGCCCGGTTCCTCCAGCTGCACCTCGCCTTCCAGCAGCGACAGCATCTCGGCGCCACGCGCATTGCGCACCAGCAGCCACTGGCGTCCCTCGCCGCCCATATAGCCGACCGTGATGTCGGCCAGCGAATTCGTGTAGTCGACGCAGGTGCGGCAGGTAAGCGGAAAAAAATCTTTCGGCAGCGAGGCCAGCGGCAGCTGCAGGAAAGGAATCAGCCGACGGCGTCCGTCGTCATAGCGCAGCTCGACATGGTAGTCGGCGCGGAACTCGAGGTAGCGGATGCGCTCCGGCTCGGCATCGAGCAGTGCGAGGAAGCGGTGGAAGTTCTCCGTGCTGGTGTTGTCCGAGCAGGGCGTGCCGATGACGTACAGCTTGTCGAACCCCAACTCTCGCTCGAGCGCGCGCAGCGCATACACCTGGCAGGGAATGCCGATCACGGCCAGCCGGCGGATGCCCTCGGCTGCCGCCGGCTCGAGCAGCGACAGCAGCGGCGCATAGCCCATCCGCATGCCGCGGCATTGGGCCATGTCGGCGGCGCTTTTCACCAGCACCGGCCTCGGCTTCCAGCGGTCGTCGGGGTCGGCCGCCATGGCCAGCACCGCATCGACCGCGCCCGTCTCCAGCAGCCGCTCTGCGAGGCGCGTGGTGATGCCCGTCCACTGCGCGCCGTCGCGCGGCTGGCGCAACGACGCGCGCAGCATCGCCCGGAACGGCCCGAAGTGCGCCTCGCCGGCGCGCGCCGGATCGCGCGTGCGGCCATGCACGTCGGCTTCGAGCCGCGGGTAGTCGGGCCGGATGAACTGGCAGGCCTGCCCGCAGCGCCGCGGATCGCTGCTACGCGAGATTCCGCAATCGGTGCAGAGGCTGCGGAAGGGCGCGGCGGAGACGGGGATGTTCTGCGGCGTGGACATAAGTGCCTGTCAGGAAATTTTTTCCCGATTAGAGAGCCTGCCTGTGCAGATGTCCACATTTTTCTGGGACAGCCCTGTGGACAACTGGGTGGGAAAAGTCTCAAGGCATTGATTTCAATAAATTATTTACTTCTGAGCCAAATCAAGGCACAGCGCCGGGGTGAACGATTCCCCGCAAAGGCGTAGGGGAATCAATTGATGAATAGCCGGAAATGTATTATCGTTACATCAAAATACGAATCATTCTCATTTATATTGCCAAGTGATAGGAGAAGTAATGAAGCTAGGAAGTCACTGCACAGTCGCCCGCCCGGCTTTCCGGCCGGCGCCGATGGCCTCGGCCCTGCTGGCCGTATTCGTTGCCTGCCCGGCTTTCTCACAGACCGATGCGTCGGCCGGCGAGCGGGTATTGCCAAGGGTGGATGTGATCGGCACCGGCGCATCGACGATGACGCTGGCGCCGGGTTCGGCGACTGTCATCGATGGCCGTACGCTGGAAGAAAGCCGTGTCTTCAACGTGAACGAGGCGCTGCGTAAGGTGCCGGGTGTTCACGTGCGCGAGGAAGAGGGCGTGGGCCTGCGCCCGAACATTGGTATCCGCGGGATGAACCCGACCCGCTCGACGAAGGTCCTGCTGCTCGAAGACGGCCTGCCGCTGTCGTTTGCGCCTTACGGCGACAACGCCAGCTACTACCATCCGCCGATCGATCGCTATGATGCGATCGAGGTCAGCAAGGGCAGTCAGGTCATCCGCTTCGGTCCGCAGACCGCCGGTGGCGTGATCAACTACATCACGCCCGAGCCGCAGCAGGCCTTCGGTGGTTTCGTCGGCGTGGCCGGCGGCACTCGGGGCTACCTGAATGCGCATCTGATGGCGACTGGCAATGGCGCGATGCTGGACCTCTACCGCAAGGAGTCGGACGGCGCGCGCGCCAACATGCACAGCAAGCTCGATGACCTGAATTTCAAATGGGCGGGCCAACTGAACGAGGATCACAAACTGGTACTGCGGGCGACGCACTTTCGCGAAGATTCGCAATTGACCTATGCCGGCCTGAACCAGGCCGAGTTTCTTGCGAACCCGCGCCAGAACGCATTCAGGAACGACTTCTTCGACGCGACGCGCACCGGTCTGTCGGCCACGCATGAATGGCGGATCGATGCAGACCGCAAGCTCCTCACCAGCGTCTATAGCGCGTATTACGCTCGTGACTGGTGGCGGCAGGCTTCCAGTTCAACCGATTGCGCGACCCGCAACCTCGATGCCGCCACCGGCTGCGCCGTCAATGGCCGCTTGCGCAAGTACACGACGACTGGGATCGATTCCCGCATGCTGCACCGGGTTCAGGCATTCGGCATGCAGAACGATCTCGAGTACGGCCTGAAACTGCACAACGAGGTGCAGCGCCGGCGTCAGGAGCAGTACGCCAGTTATGCCGACTTCCTCAGCGATACGCGACCGGCCACCTTCCTGCAGGAGCACCAGAAGCGGCGCACGCAAGCGGTCTCGGCCTTCGTCTCAAATCGGATGCAGTTCAGCGAGCGTCTTGCGGTCACGCCTGTCGCGCGCATCGAGCATATCCGCAACGACCGGGTGTTTTATCCGGATAACAACGGCAGTACGGCCAACAGCGGCAGCATACCGGCCAATTTCACCGAGTTCATCCCCGGCGTCGGTGCCACTTATCAGCTGGGCCAGGACACCGTAATGTACGGCGGCGTCCATCGCGGCTTCAGTCCGCCGCGTGTCGAGGATGCGATCTCCGGCTCGGGCACCGTGGTCGATCTGCGCGCCGAGCGCAGTGTGAATGCCGAGCTGGGCGTGAGAACCCGCCCGGCCGAGCGCCTGTCGCTGGACGTGGCAATGTTCCGCAACGATTTCAGCAATCTGGTGCAAGTCGGCAGCATTGCAGGTGGCAGCACCGCTTATCAGGAGGGCAAGGCACTGTTCCAGGGGGTCGAACTCGCCGGGCAAATCGATCGCCTCACCGAGCATGTGGCAGGCAACCTGTTCGCAAGGTTCGCCTGGACCTGGCTGCCCACAGCCGAGCAGAAGTCGGCCTTCAGCAGCACGGCAGGAGCCGGTGCCATCGGCAAGCGCCTGCCCTATGCGCCGGAAAACCTGGCGACCCTGACCCTGGGTTACCGTGCCCCGAGCGCGTGGAATGCCCGGATCGATTACGTGTACGTAGGCAGGCAGTTTGCCGACTTCGACAACACCGTCACGCCGTCAACCGATGGACAGGAGGGGCTGATCGATGCCCATGGCATTCTGAATGCCGTGGCAAACTACACGATCGGCAAGACGACCCTCTTCGTCGCCGGTAAGAACCTGACCGACAAGACTTACATCGTCGATCGTACCCGCGGCATCCAGGTCGGCATGCCCCGCACCTTCCAGGCTGGCATCCGATACGCCTTCTGACCTTGCACTGATCACTGCTGAAGTTTAGGCCCCTCCCGCCCGCGCTGACCGACCGCCTCCTCCGGCGGTCAGTGCCGGCGGGCTTTTTTTATTTCTGGCGGTGCGCCGCGGCCGGCAGCAGGTGGGCGTCGCGGTAGGCCGCAGTCGAAAAGAAGGGATCGTCGTTGACGAAAGCCAGCAGCATGTCGGTCGCGTCGACGCCCCAGAACTGTCGGCCGTCGACGACGGCGGCAGGCACGCCGAACACGCCGGCGGCAATCGCCTCCTCGCAATTCGCATGCAGCGCCGCCTTGATGTTCTCGCCGTTGATGTCGGCCGGCGTGACGAGATGCTCGTCCAGCAGGTCCTGCCATGCTTCGGCGTCGGACGGCAGCAGGCCGTCGCGCCAGACGTAGGCGAACAGTCGGTCGACCACGTCGTCGGTCGAGCCCAGCGCGAGCGACAGCCGCAGCAGCGGCAGCGGATTGAACGGGTGGGCCGACGGCAGCCGCATCGGAATGTCATGCCGACGCGCCACCCACAGGCTGTGTTCGTAGGTCCAGCCGCGTTTGGGCGGCACCTCGACCGGCCCCTTGTTGCCCCAGTGGTTGAGCAGCCCGGCGAACAACACCGGCTTGGCGCGCAGCGCCATGTTGGGCGCCTCGCGCCTCAAGCGCTGCCACTGCAAATAGGCATAGGGCGAGATGAAATCGAAATACCAGTCGACTGGCCATTTGCTCATCGGGTTTCTCCGGAAAGATACGCTGCGCCCGCTTACCGGCGCGCCGTGCGCCGTCGCGGCGCCGTTGTCAGGGTGTCCCGTCTGCCGGCGGCAGGCAGTAGGTCGGCATGTCGCAGTCGGTGCATGCGCACTGGTTGCGTACGAAGGCCATGCATTTGCCGGGACCGCGGGTCTCGATCATGCCTTGGGTGATCGGGTTGGTCGGCTGCGCGCACTCGGCCTGCAGCCGGCGCTCCAGCGCCGCCTTCTGGGCGGCCGTCAGCGTGCCGTTGCGCACCGCATGCACGAACTCCATGCGGCCGCCGTTGTCGACCGCCATCGGCGGCCGTTCGTCCGCCAGCGCGCCGGCAGCAGGCAGCGCCAGCAACAGTGCCATCATCCATCGCATCGGGCGTCCCGTCATTCCAGCATGTCGGCCCAGATCGTGCGGGCCCAGTGATTGGCATAGCTGCCTTCGAGCTCGGTCGGCCCGGCGCTGAGGCCGCCCGCGCCCTGCACGACCTTGAACGTGCGCTCGGCCGCCACATAGTCGTGCACGCTGGCGACATGGACCACGTTGCGGTCGTCGATGAAACTGTAGCAGGTGTTGGTCAGCATCGGCTGCGGGTTCGGTTCGATCCCGGTCAATTGCGCGACGATGGCGGCGGCCGCCACTTTCGCGTGATTGTTCGCCATGTGCCCGCTCTTGGGCATCAGCTGCGCCACCTGGATCGCGTCGCCGATCACGAACACGTCCTTCGCGACCGACGACTCGAAGGTCTGGTAGTTCACGCCGCACCAGCGGTTGTTGGCCATGTTTGCCAGCCCGGTCTGCTGCGCGATCTTGCCGGCACGCATTGCCGGCAGCGCGTTGATCACGTCGGCCTTCACGTCTTCCTGCACGTCGAACCGGATCAGGCGCTCGTTGGGCGAGACGGCGATCACCTTGTGCTGGTTGCGGTACTCGACGATGCCCGCGTACTGGTCTTCCCATGCCTTCTTGAACAGCGCGGGCTTGGACACCACGTCCTGATTGGCGTCGAGCACCAGCACTTTGCTATTGGGCTTGAAGTGCTTGAAGTACCACGCGACCTGGCATGCGCGTTCGTAAGGTCCGGGCGGGCAGCGGAACGGCGCTTCCGGAATCGTGATCGCATACACCTCGCCGTCCTGCATACCTTCCAGTTGCCGGCGCAGCGCGGCTGTCTCGCTGCCCGCCTTCCACGCCTGCAGCACCATGCCGGACTTGTGCGCGTCGGCCAGCCCCTCGATGCTGGCGAAATTCAGGTCGATGCCGGGCGAGACCACCAGCTTGTCGTATTGCAGGTTCGCGCCGCCGGCCAGCTTCACGGTGCGCGCGACCGGGTCGATCGCGCTCGCATAGTCGTGGATGACGGTCACGCCGTGATTGCGCGCCAGCGACGTGTAGGGGCGGCTGATGTCGCCCAGCTTGCGGCTCCCGCCCACCACCAGGTTCGACAGCGGGCAGGAGACGAACTCCCGGTCCGGTTCGACCAGCGTGACGTCGATCTGCTGCTGAGACAGTAGCCGGATGTACTTGGCGGCGGTGGCACCGCCGTAGCCGCCGCCGATGACGACGACCTTCGCACCGCGCATCGCGCGCGCGGCCGCTGCCGATCCGAGCAGGGCCAGCGCCGAAGCGGCCTGCAGGAAGTGTCTGCGATTCATCCTGTGGCCTCCTTCAGGGTGTCTGGGCAGCGAAATACTCGGCCAGCAACCGTACCTGCTCGTCGCTGTAGCCCTTGGCGATCTGGTGCATGATCGTCGCCTTGCGCTCGCCCTTCCGGAAGGCCTGCATCTGCGCGGCGAGGTAGTCGGCCTTCATGCCGGCCAGCCCGGGCAGCGCGGCATCCTTGACCGCCTTGCCCTGCGTGCCGTGGCAATTTGCGCAGGTGGCGGCGAGGCTCTGCGTATACAGTTTTTGCGCGCCGTCAGTTTCGGCCGAACCAGGGCCGACGACGAGCATCGATGCCGCTGCCAGCGCGGCGAAGAAATTTTGTTGGGGCATCTGCTGTCTCCCGCAGTGCAGTCTTGTGAGTGGTGGGGTGTCGTCGCGCGTGCGTCGCCTGCGCGCCCTGCGCTGGATTTTACCCGCAAAAATTTGCGCTGTTATACTCCACGCATCATAGCGTCTTCCGACGAGTGCCGCGGCGCGGCGCGAGCCGAAGGCGTCTGTCCGAACGTCATCTGGAGACCTCCTGCAATGAAACAGATGTTGCTGTCCGTCGTTCTGGTCGGCGCCGCCGCCGGCGCGCATGCCGACTGGACGAAAGTCGATCATCCGTCGAGCGAGTTTTCGCTGTACGTCGATCGCGACACACTCAAGAGTTCCGGCGTCGGCCTGATGCAGATGTGGCACATGCTCGACTACCCGCAGGCACAGAAGATCGACGGCAAGCCCTTCCTGTCGGTCAAGGGCCAGGACGAATACGACTGCGACAAGCGCGTGCGGCGCGACGTGCTCTACCTGTGGCACGAGGGCGGCATGGGCGGCAGCCACAGCGTGAAGTCGGCCTACAAGCCGGGTCCGTGGATCAAGCCCGAGCCGGGCAGCCACGACGAGTCGCTGCTGGCCATCGCCTGCCCGGCAAAGTAATTCGCGTGGCCATGGGCACGCAGCGCAAGTTCGGTCGGCTGCTGCCGGCGCCCGAGAACTTCGTTCCGCCATCGCTGGCCGCCGAGATCGGCGCGCACGGCATGAACGACGCGCGCCGCGATTTTCTGCGCAAGAGCTTTGCGGCCGCCAGCGCGGCGCTGGCCTCCGGCAGCCTGCTGGCCGCCGACGGCGACCCGGCTATCCTGCAGCCGCAAAAGCACGCGACCTCGCTCGGTTTGCCGGTGGCCCATGCGCCGTACGGCCAGCCGTCGCGGCACGAGGCCAGTCTGCAGCGCCGCGAGTCGCCGGGCCTGACCCGCAAGCGCGAAAGCAGCATTTCTTTCACGCCGCTGCAGGGACTGTTCGGCATCATCACGCCCAACGGCCTGCATTTCGAGCGGCACCACGCCGGCTGGCATGACATCGACCCCGCCGGCCACCGGCTGATGATCAACGGGCTGGTGGCTTCCCCGAAGGTGTACACGATCGGCGAACTGATGCGCCTGCCGTCGGTCTCGCGCATGCACTTCATCGAATGCGGCGCCAACTCTGCGATGGACTGGGCCGGCCCCGCCGTGCCGTCGGTGCAGTACACGCACGGCATGCTGTCCTGCTGCGAGTTCACCGGCGTGCCGCTATCGCTCTTGCTCGAGCACTGCGGGATCGACGCCGCGCGCGCCAAATGGATCCTGGCCGAAGGCGCGGACGGCGCCAGCCTCACGCGCAGCATACCGATCGAGCGCGCGCTCGACGATGCGATCGTCGCCTGGGGCATGAACGGCGAGATGCTGCGGCCCGAGAACGGCTACCCGCTGCGGCTGGTGGTGCCGGGCGTGCAGGGCGTCTGCTGGGTCAAGTGGCTGCGCCGGCTCGAAGTCGGCGACGCGCCCTACGCGACGCGCGAGGAATCGACACAATACCTCGACCTGATGCCGAACGGCCTGCAGCGCCAGTATTCGATCATCCAGGAATGCAAGTCGGTCATCACTTCGCCGTCCGGCGGGCAGCGGCTGCTGGATCGCGGCTACTACAACATCACGGGCCTGGCGTGGTCCGGGCGCGGCAAGATCGCCCGCGTCGATGTATCGATCGACGGCGGGCGCAACTGGCAGCAGGCCCGGCTGGAGTCGCCGGTGCTGCCGAAGTGCCTCACGCGCTTCAATATCGACTGGGCATGGGACGGCAAGCCGTATGTGCTGCAGTCGCGCGCGACCGACGAGACCGGCCATGTGCAACCGAAGATCGGCGCGCTGCGCGCGATGCGCGGCACGCGCTCGGTCTACCATAACAACGCGATCCAGTCGTGGCAGGTGTCGGCAGCCGGGGAGGTGGCGAATGTCCAGATATCGTGACGGGCGCAAGGCCGCGCCGCCGGTGCTGCTCGTGACTCTTGTCACGGCCCTGCTGACGACTGTAGCGCTGCTGCCAGCGATGGCCCAGGCCGACAAGTATCCGCGCATTGGCCGCGCGGCGACGCCGGCCGAGATCGCCGCCTGGGATATCGATGTGCGTGCCGACTTCAAGGGCTTGCCGCCGGGTTCGGGCACGGTGGCCGCCGGCGAGAAGATCTGGATCGCGAAATGCGTGAGTTGTCACGGCGAGTTCGGCGAATCGCCGGCGGTGTTTCCGCCGCTGGTCGGCGGCACCACGAAAGCCGACATCGAGCGCGGCCGCGTCGCGGGCCTGACGGCCGCCACCGAAAACGCGAAGACGACGATGATGAAGCTGGCCACCGTGTCGACGCTGTGGGACTACATCTACCGGGCGATGCCGTTCGACGCGCCCAAGAGCCTGCGGCCCGACGAGGTCTATGCCGTCACGGCTTTCCTGCTCAACCTCGCCGATGTGGTGCCGGCCGATTTCACGCTCAGCGATCGCAGCATGGCCGACGCGCAGGCGCGGATGCCGAACCGTCTCGGCAACACGATGCAGCACGGCATGCTGGACGTGAAAGGCAAGCCGGACGTCAGCGGCGATGGCTGCATGAGCAACTGCCCGGTAAATCCGGCATCATTGACCGTACTGCCGCCGAGCGTGAACGGACTCAACGGCAACCTCGCCGAGCAGAACCGTTCGTATGGCTCGATTCGCGGCATCGACACAAGGCGCAGCAAGTAAGGAGCCCGATGCCTGACCGTGATGATTTTCCCGCCGACCCCGCGCGCCGCGATGCGCTGCGTGTGGCATCGGCGTTGGCGCTGGCCGTAGGCGCGGGGCTGCTGAAGCCCGCCGAGGTGTTCGCCGCGGCGCGCGGCTGGGGCGAGGACTGGAACGGCGCGGTCTACTCGGCCAAGAGCCTCGAGGCCTTCGTGCTGGCGATGCGCGGCGACACCACCACGCCGAACACCTCGCGCTCCGTCGTCAACCGCGGCAAGGTGCCCGGGCTCGGACCGGCGAAAGAGGGCGAACTGCTGCTCGATGCGCCCGAATTGGCCGAGAACGGCACCAATGTGCCCGTCACCGTCAGCAGCCTGATACCGAATACCGATTTCATCGCGCTCATCGCCGACCACAATCCCAACCCGGTCTGCGTCGGATTCAATGTGCTGCCGGTCAACGAGCCGACGTATTCGGTCCGCATCAAGGTGGCCGAAACCTCGACCCTGGTTGCCGTGGCCCGCGCCAACGGCCAGTGGTTCTACACGCTGCGCGACATCACGGTGATGATCGGCGGCTGCCTGGGCTGACGGAGGATGCGCAATGGCTGAACCGATGCGGGTGCGCGCCGTGCAGAACGGCGAGTGGACCGAAGTCAAGATACTGATGAAGCACCGGATGCTGTCTCGGCTTGGCTGGGACACGTCCGGCAAGCTGGTCGGGCCGCACTTTATACAGACCGTGCGCGGCACGTGCAACGGTCAGCCCGTATTGCATGTAAATTTTGGCATCTCGGTATCGCGCGACCCGTATTTTGCGTTTCGTTTCAAGGGCGGCAAGCCCGGTGACAAGATAGTCATAACCTGGGTCGACAACACCAATGATTCCCGCACCGACGAAACGGTAATTGCCTAAGGCGGCCAGCGGCAGGCGTGTGTCCGGCCTGCGGCGAGCTTCGCTTTGTTCTGTTCGCCCGGCGGCGAGACTGCTGGCAGCACGCCCGGGTGCCTATAGCCCATGCCCCTGCCAGCACTGCGGTTTTGTGATCCGCAAAGTTCTGCTTTGAGAAATTTTCTTGGCGTGGCTCAGTGCATTGCGTGCTTTTTCAAAGAATCCCTCGGTACAATCAAGCCGCTAATCGGAGTGCTGGTTCGCACACCAGCCTTCGTGTATGCAAAGACAAGCATCGTTTTCATGCGATGCCGTCAGACAAAAACATTGGGAGACAACATGAAGATGAAGCACACGATGCTGGGGCTTGCTCTGGCGGGTTCGGTCGCAGCACTGACCGCGATTCCCGCGTCGGCCATGGGCCCGACGGCAGCGGACCTTATCAACGACACCAAGACGCCCGGTGACGTCACCACCTACGGCATGGGCTACGGCCAGCAGCGTTTCTCGAAGCTGAACCAGATCAATCGCACCAACGTCAAAAAAATGGTGCCGGTCTGGAACCTGAGCCTGGACTCGAACCAGCCGCAATCGCAGCAGCCGCTGCTGATCGACGGCATCATGTACCTGCCGACGGTGAACGCGACGCTGGCCGTCGACGCGCTGACCGGCAAGCAACTCTGGCGCACGCCGCTGGAACTGCCGGAAGACGTCTACAACGCCGTCTGCTGCGGCAACCACAACCGCGGCGTGGCCGCCTATGAAGGCGTGATCTACCGCACCGTCATCGACGCGTCGATCATCGCGCTGGACATGAAGACCGGCAAGCAACTGTGGAAGACCGTCGTCGAGGACTACAAGCAGGGCTACTCGCTCACCGTCGCTCCGGTGGTGGCCAATGGCGTGCTGATCACCGGTATCTCCGGCGGCGAATACGGCATCCGCGGCTTCATCGACGGCCACGACCTGAAGACCGGCAAGCGTCTGTGGCGCAAGTTCACGACCGCGGCTCCGGGCGAGCCGGGCGGCGACACCTGGCCGGGCGACACCTACAAGCGCGGCGGCGGCTCGACCTGGCTGACCGGCTCGTATGACCCGGAGCTGGACCTGGTCTACTGGGGCACCGGCAACGGCGGCCCGTGGAACCCGGCCTTCCGCGGCGGCGCGGCAATGGACAACAAGTACATCGCGTCGGTGCTGGCGATCCGTCCGAAGACAGGCGAACTCGTCTGGCACTATCAGTTCTCGCCGAACGATGCGTACGACTATGACGGCGTCAACGAGAACGTGATCGCCGACATGAAGGTCGATGGCAAGATGCGCAAGACCATCATCCACGCCGATCGCAACGGCTTCTTCTACGTGATCGACCGTACCAACGGCCAGCTGCTGGCGGCGAACAAGTTCGTCAATCGCGTCGACTGGGCCAAGGGCATCGACATCAAGACCGGCCGTCCGATCGACTCGGAGATGACTGAGCGTCATCGCAAGACGCTGGTGATGGAAAAGGCGGACGAAGTCTGGCCGTCGGCACTGGGCGGCAAGAACTGGAACCCGATCTCGTACAACCCGGAGACCAACACGGCCTTCGTGCCGACGCTGAACTTCGGCATGTCGTACCGTCTGGTCGAGCAGGAGTGGAAGCGCGGCCAGTTCTACATCGGCATGGACTTCACCGGCTTCTCGTACGACAGCAAGCAGCCGCGCGGCTACCTGAAGGCGATCGATCCGGTGACGGCCAAGGAGAAGTGGAGTGTGCCGCTGCCGATCCCGTACTTCGCCGGCGTGATGTCGACCAAGGGCGGCCTCGTGTTCACCGGTTCGCTGACGGGTGAGTTCATCGCCTTCGACGACCAGACCGGCAAGAAGCTGTGGCAGTTCCAGACCGGTTCGGGCATCGTCTCGATGCCGATCACCTGGGAGAAGAACGGCAAGCAGTACGTGACCGTGGCTTCGGGCACTGGCGGCGTCTACCCGCTGTACTCGGGCGATGAGCGTCTGAAGAACGTGCCGACCGGCTCGTCGCTGTGGACCTTCGCCCTGGCCGATTAATCAACCGGCCTTGATGAAGTAACCGAACAGGCATTGGCCGCCTCGCAGCCAATGCCTGTTTTTTTTAACTGAAACATTGCAAGTGAACATGAATACCTGCATCCCCCGCATCCTGATGTCCATCCTCGCGCTGTCTGCCTCGATCGCGCTATTCGCGCCCGCGCAGGCGCAAGACGCGCTGCCCTCCGGCGAGCGCCCGGCCGAATTCACGAAGGAGAACATCGAGAAAGGGCGGGCGATGTACAAGCAGATGTGCCTGCGCTGCCACGGCCCTGAAATGGTGGGCAACAACAATGCGTACGACCTGCGCAAATTCCCGCTTGACGACAAGGCACGCTTCTTCAATTCCGTCCTGAACGGCAAGCGTGCGATGCCCGCCCTGAAGGGCATCCTCAGCGAAGAGGAAGTGACCATCCTCTGGTCTTACGTCGGCACCCGTGGCGGCAAGCTGTGATGCGCCGCCTGCTGCACCCTGTTGCCGTGGCCGTGCTGATGGCCGCGGGCGCGGCGGCAGCCAATGACGGCACGCCGCCGCTGACGGTCTGCCTGAACAAGGACAACAAGCCTTTCTCGTATTCGCAGCAGGGGCAGACCGGCGGCTTCGACCTTGCCGTCGCGCAGGCTGTCGCGCGCCGCCTCCAGCGTACGCTGGACGTGCGCTGGTACGAGAAAGAGCGCCGCCGGCGCGGCGCCGTGTCGGTCAAGACCAGCGTGCTGGTGTCCGCCGGCGTCTGCCAGCTTGTCGGCGGTTTTCCGCTCGTGCAGTCGTCACTCGAGCGGCCGGCTGGCGGCGAGGAGACGACGCTGCCGCCGGTCGACGGCATGGGGGAGGAGAGCCGCAAGAAAGCCCTCAAGGGAAGCCAGCTCTTTGCCAGCGACGGCTATCACTTTGCCGCCGTCACGCCCGTCCTCGGGCAGCGCGTCAGCGGCGACGTGCGTACTCTCGACGACCTGCAGCCCTACCGCATCGTGAACCGCCCGGCGAGTTCGGGCGACCTGATCGTGATGGCCTACAAGAAGGGCCAGTTGCTGAAAAACGCCTCGCATGTCGACATCATGACCGAGCCGCTCGATGCGGTGGCCCAGGGCGACGCCGATGCCACCATTGTCGAGTCGCATCGCTTCGACATGTACCGGGT
Source organism: Burkholderiaceae bacterium (assembly GCA_023653025.1). Classification (GTDB taxonomy): domain Bacteria; phylum Pseudomonadota; class Gammaproteobacteria; order Burkholderiales; family Burkholderiaceae_D; genus Pernthalerella. The sequence goes on along the minus strand of JAMNXS010000015.1, from coordinate 16,045 downwards.
CGAGCAACCACAATCGCCGCTGCGCGGCTCCGGCCTGATGCTGCCGATCGGCTTCAACCTCGGCTTCGTGACGACTGCCGACCATGCCGGCCTGCTGCGCGACGTGAACGCCGCGCTTGATGCGCTGCGGCGGTCGGGCGAACTGGAGCAGGCCGCGCGCGATGAGAAGCTGACCTACATAGCGCCGATCCAGCCTTACGTGCGCACCGGATTGGGGCTTGAAAAGATGGTTGAATGACATGGATTCAATTCATGAATAACAGTCATGCAGCCCTAGAGAAAAAGTGAAATAATTTGCTGGGTCAAGGCTCGTCGCTTTGGAAGCCGCTTACTCTTATGCGATTCCTTGATTTTGCGAAATAGGGATGTTATATAGACACAGCTTCGAATCAGTCGCCCGGTTTTTCAAAAAAAGCTGAGCGAATGGAACAAAGGCGGGAGTAAAACAGCGCTGCGACGCGGCCCTCAGAAGACCGAGCGACGGCGCAAACAATCCGGCGAGACATCGATGTCGGGTGAGAAGAACTAATGAGTGATCATTGGCTTAACTTGCAGTGAAACCAAGAAAGAGGAGAGTAGAACCATGGCAATCAGTTTCAATCTGAACGGCTCGACGGTTTCCGTCCAGGCCGAGCCGGACACCCCCCTGCTGTGGGTGATTCGCGATGAGGTCGGTCTGACCGGCACCAAGTTCGGTTGCGGTGCAGCCCTTTGCGGCGCGTGCACCGTGCACCTGAACGGCAGCCCGATCCGTTCCTGCCAGACCCCGGTGTCCTCGGTCGCAGGCAAGAACGTGTCGACCGTCGAGTCGCTCTCCGCAGACAACTCGCATCCGCTGCAGAAGGCCTGGATCAAGCACCAGGTGCCGCAGTGCGGTTACTGCCAGTCCGGCCAGCTGATGAGCGCCGCTGCGCTGCTGTCCAAGAACAAGAACCCGAGCGATGCCGACATTGACAACGCCATGGCTGGCAACCTGTGCCGCTGCGGTACGTACAACCGTATCCGCGCAGCCATCAAGGATGCCGCCGCAGAAATGCGCAAAGCTTAAGGTAGAGGAGACAATAGAAATGACAACCACACGTCGTGAATTCCTGAAGTCGTCCGCGTACGCATCGGGCGCAGCCGTACTCGGCATGTACCTGCCCGGCCTGGGCGGACAAGAAGCCAAGGCGGCCGGCTCGGTCCACACCCCGAACGCCTGGGTGCACATCGCCGACGACAATACCATCACCCTGATCTCCTACATGTCGGAGATGGGCCAGGGCGTCTTCACCTCGCTGCCGATGCTGATCGCGGAAGAGCTGAACGTCGACCTCAGCACCGTCAAGGTCGCTACCGCACCGGCCAACCCGGCCTACGTGAACGGCCTCTTGGGCGCGCAGATCACCGGCGGCTCGACCGCCATCCGCGACGCCTGGGAAAAACTGCGTATCGGCGGCGCGCAAGTGCGCACCATGCTGGTCCAGGCTGCGGCCAACAAGTGGGGCGTTGACGCTTCCACGCTGAAGGCCGAGAACGGCATCGTCTCCGGCGGCGGCAACCGCGCCACCTACGGCGAACTGGCTGCCGCAGCGGCATCGGTTCCGGTGCCCAAGGATGTCCAGCTGAAGGACCCGTCCGAGTTCCGCCTGATCGGCAAGCCGCTCGCGCGTATCGACACCCCGTCCAAGGTCAACGGTACCGCCCAGTTCGGTATCGACGCTTCGGTTCCGGGCATGGTCTACGCTTCGATCGAGCAGACCCCGGTCATCGACGGCAAGCCGGTCAAGTTCGACGCCTCGAAGGCCAAGAGCATGCCGGGCGTGATTGACGTCGTCCAGATCTCCGACGGCGTGGCTGTCGTGGCCGACACCTACTGGCACGCTTTCAACGCCCGCAAAAAGGGCCTGAAGGTCGATTTCCAGCCGGGCGCCATGGCCGGCCTGTCGACCGGCAGCATGTGGAAGGCCATCGATGCCGCCGACAAGGAAATCAAGCCGATCAAGATCCGTCCGGACGTCGGTGACGCCGCTGGCGCCATCGCTGGCGCGAAGAAGGTCCTGAAGGCCGAGTATCGCACCCAGCTGATCGCGCACCAGCCGCTGGAGCCGATGAACATGATCGCCAACGCCAAGGGCGATTCGTGCGAACTGATCGGACCGACCCAGTTCCCGCAAGGCGCACAGGGCACCGCTGCTGCGGTCCTGGGCATCAAGCCGGAAAACGTCACCGTGCAGACCACCTTCCTCGGCGGCGGCTTCGGTCGTCGTATCGAGCTGGACTTCATCTCGCAAGCTGTCCAGGTGTCGAAGGCCGTCGGCCGTCCGGTCAAGGTGCTGTGGAGCCGTGAAGACGACATGAAGCACGATTTCTATCGTCCGATGGGCCTCAACCGCCTGCAGGCTGGCCTCGACGCGTCGGGCAAGCCGGTCGGCATGTCGTTCCAGCTGACCTCGCAGTCGATCACGCAGCGCGCTTTCGGCCTGCCGAAAAACACACTGGATCCGTTCATGGTCGAGGCGGCCGTTCCGCCGTACGCCGTCGCGAACACCGCGCACGACGTGATCATCCATGACACCGGCTTCCGCGTCGGTTACCTGCGCGCCGTGTCGCACACGATGAACGCGTTCGCCAACGAGTCGTTCATCGATGAGCTGGCCAATGCCGCAGGCCAGGACCCAGTTCAGTACCGCATGGACCTGCTGGCCAACGAACCGCGCTTCGCCAACGTGCTGAAGATCGCTGCCGAGAAGGCCGGCTACGGCCGCAAGCTGCCGAAAGGCCGCGCGCTGGGCGTCGCCCTGATGGAAGGCTACGGCACCTACATGGCGCAAGTGGCTGAAGTCTCGGTCAAGGGCGGCGACGTCAAGGTCCATAAGGTCACCGTCGCTTGCGACGCCGGCCGCATGGTCAACCCGGAGATCGTCCGCCAGCAGCTCGAGTCGGGCATCATCTACGGCCTGTCGGGCGCCCTGTACGGCAACATCACCGTGAAGAACGGCGTGGTCGACCAGAGCAACTTCAACGACTTCCGGATCCTGCGCCAGAACGAGTCGCCGGTCATCGACGTGCATCTGGTCCAGAGCACCGAGAAGCCGGGTGGCGTGGGCGAGCCGTCGACGTCGGTCATCGCTCCGGCAGTGGCCAACGCGATCTTCAACGCCACCGGCAAGCGCGTGCGCAGCATGCCGCTGGTCGAGGGCCTGAAGTCGGCCTGATGGTCTAGCGTAACGAGTGCTCCCTGGCCGCAAGGCCAGGGAGCATTTTTTTTGAGTCTCCACCGAAGCCCGCCGGCGGTCTGCCGTGCAGCGGGCTTCGGTGGAGACTCATGAGAGAAAAGCATCCATGGACAGCATCGACCTCGAAGTCCTCAAGACCTGTGCCGACTGGCTCGCTGCCGGCAAGCCTTGCGAACTCGTCACCGTCATCAAGACCTGGGGCTCGAGCCCGCGCCCCGAAGGCGCGACGCTCGGCATCTGCGCCGACGGGCGCGTGGTCGGCTCCGTCTCAGGCGGCTGCATCGAGGATGACCTGATCGACCGCGCGCACAAGCATGGCATCACGCGCACCCGGCCCGAGGTGGTCACCTACGGTATTACCGCCGACGAGGCGCACCGCTTCGGCCTGCCGTGCGGCGGCACCATACAATTGTCGATCGAGCCGCTGTCGGACAAGAGCCGCCTGCCGGAGTTGATCGAGCGGCTTGCGCAGGGCGAACTGGTCGCGCGCCGCGTCGACCTGCAGACCGGCGAGGTCACGCTTGGTCCGGCGAAGCCCGGCATGAGCCTGCAGGTATCGGAAGCGGCGCTGACCACGATCCACGGCCCGCGCTGGCGCCTGCTAATCATCGGCGCCGGGCAGTTGTCGCGCTTCCTCGCGCAGATCGCCGTCGGGATGGACTATGCAGTGACGGTCTGCGACCCGCGCGAAGAATACCGCGACGGCTGGTCGGTCGACGGCGTGCAGGTCGTACATGCAATGCCTGACGACCTCGTGACCGAGATGCGGCTCGACAGCCGCTGCGCGGTGGTCGCCCTGACGCACGACCCCAAGCTCGACGATCTGGCGCTGATGGAGGCCTTGAAGTCCGATGCTTTTTATGTCGGCGCGATCGGTTCGCGCTCGAACGACCGCAAGCGCCGCGAGCGCCTGCTCGATTTCGACCTGACGCCGGAACAGCTGGCCAGGCTGCACGGCCCGATCGGCGTCTACATAGGCAGCAAGACGCCGTCCGAGATCGCGATCTCTATCCTCGCCGAGATGACGGCGGTGAAGAACGGCGTCGACCTGCCCGAGGTTATGCAGGTCGGCAAGGCGAAGGAGGCGGCGCAACTCGATGCCAGCCCGGACGCCTGCCTGCTCGACCCGGCGCAACGTATCGTCTGAGCCGGACCGCACCTGTCCTCCAGATTTTCACTGCAACCCGGCCGGGAGCCCCACGCCCGGCTGTTTTTTTCTTCCGATGCCCAATCACCCCGAACGACCGGACACTCCCTGCGTGGCTGTCTGCTCCACCACCTTCGACGACGTCTGCCGCGGCTGCGGCCGCACGGTGGGCGAGGTCGCCGACTGGGTGTTCATGACGCCGGAGCAGAAAGACCAGGTCTGGGAGCGCATCTTGTCGGAAGGTTATCCGCGCCGGAACATGTAGAGGGGCTGGTCGGCGGCCTTGCCGAACCTTAAGGCCCGCGACCGATCGAACCCGCATGGAAGGACCCTCGGCAATCCGCCGGCCGGGTGCGTGAGCGCGCGCGCCTCGCCGATGACGCGATCGCGGCGGTTGGCCACCGGCCTGCTGCTGGCGATGGCCTGCCTGTTCCTGCTGATGCGCGCGCTCGAGGCTCGCCATCCGCTGCTGGGTTTTGTGCGCGCCTTTGCCGAGGCGGCGCTGGTCGGCGGACTGGCCGACTGGTTTGCGGTGACCGCGCTGTTCCGGCATCCGCTCGGATTGAAGATACCGCACACGGCCATCATTCCGAACAACCGCGACCGCCTCGCCGAAAGCGTCGCCGACTTCTTGCGCCATAACTTCCTCACGCGGTCGGTCGTGGCCGCCGAGATGGCGCGCCATGACCTGGCCGGCCTGCTGGCCGGCTGGCTGGACGACCCGGTTCATCGTCGCTGGCTGGCTGGTCGGGCGTCGGCCGCCGTCGCCGGCGAGCTCAGGCTCGGGGGGCTGCTGGCCGACTGGCTCGCCGTGCTGATCGCGCAGCAGAAGCATCAGCAAGTGTTCGACCGCGCCATCGAGCGCGCGCTGCGGCTGCTGGACGAACATCACGCCGACATCTACCAGAAGGTGTCCGAGAAGAGCCCGCGCTGGATGCCGCGACGCTTCAACGACGAGTTTTCTCGGCGCCTGATGGAGGGCATTGCCGAATTGCTGACGCAGATGCTGGCCCCGGACAGCGAAGCGCGCGGCCAGTGGGAGCAGGCGCTGCGCACGCAACTGGCTCGCTTGGCCGCCGGCGAATACGACGACCGCCTGCAGCGCCAGCTCGACGCTGCCGCGCAGGACGGCCTGCTCGCAACGCGGCTGGAGGGCGCGCTGGCCGGGTTCGCTCGGCGCATGGCCGACGACCCGACGGCGCGCGCCGCCTTCAACCGCTGGCTGCAGCGGCAGGCCACGGTCGGGGTTGTGCGCCGCCGCAGCCAGGTTGTCGGGCTGGTGCGGCAGGTGATCCGGGAGTGGGATCCGCAGACCGTGGCGGTGCGTATCGAGGGTCATGTCGGCCGCGACCTGCAATTCATCCGGATCAACGGTACGCTGGTCGGCGGGCTGGTCGGGGTGGCACTGCACGCCTTGAATCAGTTGGCTTTTGTTTATTGAAAACTTCGGTTGTAGGAGGCGGTCGAGCCTTGTAACATCGGCGTCATAAAGCGCGACTACAGTTGCGCGTGTGAATACATCGACCACATCCCCGACCCCCGAGGCCCTGCCTTCCATGAATACGCCCGCCCCGACTGCCGTGGCACCGGCAGTGACACGGCCCAGTTCGGCCGTCGATGCGAGTTCAGCCAGATGGCAGGATTACATTTTTCACAAGGTGACGCTCGGCTTTGCCGCGCTGGTCATGCTGATCCTGACCGGCATCGTCATCTCCCTTGTGATCAACGCCTGGCCAGCCTTCCAGCACTTCGGCCCGGGCTTCATCACCCGCGTCGAGTGGGATCCGGTGAACCAGGAATACGGCGCGATGATCGCCATTGCCGGCACCGTTGTCACTTCGTTCATCGCGCTGCTGATCGCCTTCCCGGTCAGCTTCGGCATCGCGCTGTTCCTGACCGAGATCTGCCCGGTCTGGTTGCGTCGTCCGCTAGGCACGGCCGTCGAACTGCTGGCCGGCGTGCCCTCCATCATTTACGGCATGTGGGGTCTGTTTGTGTTCGCGCCGCTGTTCGCCGACTATGTGCAACCCTTTCTGCAGGCCACGCTGGGTCAGGTGCCCGTGATCGGTGTGCTGTTTCAGGGTTCGACGATGGGCATCGGTATGCTGACGGCTGGTGTGATCCTGTCGGTGATGATTATTCCGTTCATTGCGTCAGTCATGCGTGACGTGTTCGAAACCTGCCCGGCCGTGCTGAAAGAGTCCGCATATGCGATCGGCTGCACGCAGTGGGAGGTGGTGCGCAAGATCGTCTTGCCGTACACCCGCATCGGCGTGGTTGGCGGCGTGATGCTCGGCCTCGGTCGCGCACTCGGCGAGACGATGGCCGTGACCTTCGTGATCGGCAACGCACACAAGCTGTCATGGTCGTTGTTCGGTGCCGGCAACTCGATCGCCTCGACACTGGCTAACGAGTTTGCGGAGGCCGAGGCGGGTCTGCACATGTCCTCGCTGTTTGCGCTGGGCCTGATTCTTTTCGTAATCACCTTCATCGTGCTGGCAGTCGCCAAGCTGATGCTGGTCAATATGGCCAAGGGCGAGGGCAGCAAATGAATTACGGTGATCCGATCAAGTCGAACAACCCTCTCTACCGCCAGCGGCTGCTCAAGCACCGGATCGGTATCAGCCTGTCGATCCTGTCGATGGTGTTCGGCATCAGCTTCCTGCTGTGGATCCTCGCGGTCCTGCTGATCAACGGCCTGTCGGCAATTGACGTTGCAATGTTCGCGCAAGATACGCCGGCGCCGGTCAGCGACGGTGGTGGCCTGCGCAACGCAATCGTCGGCAGTCTGCTGATGGTCGGATTCGCGACCCTGGTCAGCACGCCGATCGGTATCCTCGCCGGCATCTATCTCGCCGAATACGGCCTCGAAAGCAAGTTCGCGCAGGCGACCCGCTTCGTCACCGACATCATGCTGTCGGCGCCGTCGATCGTCATCGGCTTGTTCGTTTACGCACTGTACGTTGCCAACGTCCAGCATTTTTCCGGCTGGGCAGGCAGCATCGCTATCTCGCTGATCGCAATTCCGGTGGTGGTACGCACGACCGACAACATGCTGCAACTGGTTCCGGCCAGCCTGCGCGAGGCCGCCTTCGCGCTCGGTGCGCCGCGCTGGAAAGTGGCGACTCTGGTGCGGCTGCGTGCAGTCAAGGCCGGCGTCGTCACCGGCGTCCTGCTGGCCATCGCCCGCATCTCCGGCGAGACCGCGCCGCTGCTGTTCACTGCACTCAACAACCAGTTCTTCAGCGCCGACATGAACGCGCCGATGGCGAACCTGCCGGTGGTGATCTTCCAGTTCGCGATGAGTCCCTACGATAACTGGCGTGAGCTTGCCTGGGGTGGCGCGCTGCTGATCACGACCAGTGTGCTGGCGCTCAACATTCTCTCGCGCACCCTCGTGCGCGGCACCAAGACCAATTGACAGGATCGACCATGAACGCAGCCGTGATGGACGCAACCGCGACCGCCAACCAACTCGCCACCACCATCCAGGTGCGGGACTTGAATTTCTACTACGGAAGCTTCCAGGGCCTGAAGAACATCAACCTCGACATCTTCGACAAGAAAGTCACGGCCTTCATCGGTCCGTCCGGCTGCGGCAAATCGACGCTGCTGCGCACGCTCAACCGTATGTACGACCTGTACCCGGGCCAGCGCGCCGAGGGCAACATCATCTACAACGGCCGCAACATCCTCGAGCCGGGCGTCGATGTCAACGTGCTGCGCGCGAAGGTCGGCATGGTGTTCCAGAAGCCGACGCCGTTCCCCATGTCGATCTATGAAAACATCGCCTTCGGTGTGCGGCTGTACGAAAACCTGTCGAAGGGCGAAATGGACGAGCGCGTCGAGTGGGCGCTGAACAAGGCAGCGCTCTGGGGCGAGGTGAAGGATAAGCTGAACAAGAGTGGCCTGTCGCTGTCCGGTGGCCAGCAGCAACGCCTGTGCATTGCGCGCGCGGTGGCGGTCAAGCCCGACGTGGTGCTGCTTGACGAGCCGACCTCGGCGCTGGACCCGATCTCGACCGTCAAGATCGAAGAGCTGATCAGCGAGCTGAAGGACGACTACACGATCACCATCGTCACCCACAACATGCAGCAGGCTGCGCGCTGCTCCGACTACACCGCGTACATGTACCTGGGCGAGCTGGTCGAGTTCGGCGAGACAGACAAGATCTTCCTGAACCCGGTGAAGAAAGAAACGCAGGACTACATCACCGGCCGCTTCGGCTGATCGCGGCCACACAAGAAAAACAGGAGAACGATATGGTCCCGACAGAGCACTCTTCCCGTCAATACGAGCAGGATCTCGAGGCGATCCGCTCGCGTGTGCTGCAGATGGGCGGCCTGGTCGAAAAGCAGTTTTATGATGCGATGGCCTGCTTCCGCGTGCTTGATGCGCGTGAGGCCGAGCGCATTCGCGCAGCCGACTTCGAGGTCAACCAGATGGAAGTGGCGCTCGACGACACTTGCAGCCACCTGATCGTCAAGCGACAGCCGGCCGCCAACGACCTGCGCACCGTGATGGCGACCATCAAGGTCATCACCGACCTCGAGCGCATCGGCGACGAAGCGACCAAGATCGCACGCGCCGCGCAGGCAATGCAGCAGCGCGGCATGGTGCCGATCGCGCACGAGGACATCGTGCGCATCATGGCCAGTTCCGCCGGCCAGCTGCTGCACGGCGCACTCGACGCCTTCGCCCGACTCGACGAGAAGCAGGCTACCCGCCTGATCGCCGAGGACGAGAAAATCGATAACGAATTCCGCACCGTGATGCGCAGCCTGATCACGTACATGATGGAAGATCCGCGCACGATCTCGGCGTCGTTGGATACGCTGTGGGTCGCGAAAGCGATCGAGCGCATTGGCGACCATGCGAAGAACATCGCAGAATATGTGGTCTACATCGTCGAGGGCAAGGACATCCGCCACACCGACTACGCGAGCCAGCAGGGCGCAGGCAACTGATTTCCGCATTTACTGATGGCCACTGCGCAACCCACGATCCTCCTGGTCGAGGACGAACTCGCTATTGTCGAGCTCGTTTCATTTACCCTCAAGGGCGCCGGCTGGGCGGTCGACGCCGTTCATGATACGTCCAGCGCCTGGGACTATCTGCAGCACAAGCGGCCGCAACTGGTGCTGCTCGACTGGATGCTGCCTGATCAGACCGGCCTTCGCCTGCTGTCGCGCATTCGTGCCGACCGCAATTTTGCGACGCTGCCGGTCATCATGCTTACAGCCAAGAGCATGGAAGAGGACAAGGTCGCCGGTCTCGACCAGGGCGCGGATGACTACATCACCAAGCCGTTTTCTCCGCGCGAACTGAATGCGCGCATCAAGGCGCTCATCCGCCGCAAGGCACCCGAGCATTCCGAACTCGAGATGCGGGCCGGGCCACTGGCGGTCGATCCGGTCAGTTGCCGCGTCAGCGTCGACGGACAGCCGGTCGAGATGGGGCATGCCGAGTTCAAGCTGCTGCGCTTCCTGATCGCGCACCCGGAGCGCGTGTTCACGCGCGGGCAACTGCTTGACAAGGTCTGGGGCGACCATGTCGTGCTCGAGGAGCGTACCGTCGACGTTCATGTGCTTCGGCTGCGCAAGGCCCTGGGCGCCGCCGACGGCATGATCAAGACCGTGCGCAGCGTCGGCTACATGCTGTCGGAAAAATAAGAGCGCTGGCTTACAATCCGGGCTGGCGGGCATGTTCCCGCCGCTTGCCCAATACCGACCGTCATGAGCCCACGCGCCATTTTCTGGATTCCCGTTGCTGTGCGCTTTGCGCTGATCGTGGCTGTCGGCCTCGTCGGTTGGTATGTGTTTGGTGCATTGGCCGGTGCATTGCTGGCGCTGGCCGTACTGACGCTGATGGTGCTGGTCCAGCTCGGCTACATGTACCAGCTGTCGAACTGGCTCGACAACCCGGATGACGTGCGCCTCGACGATGGCTGGGGATCGTGGACCGACATCTTCGCCAAGCTCTACAAGCTGCGCCGCGAGGAACAGAAGAACCGCAACGAACTGGCCGAGTGGCTATCGCGCTTCCGGCAGGCGATGAGCCAGCTGCCGGATGGCGTCGTCATCATGGACGACGTGCTCTTTCTCGAATGGTGCAATCCGGTCGCCGAAGAGCATCTGGGCCTGTCTCTGCGCAAGGACAAGGGGATGCGGGTGACCAACCTGATCCGCAGCCCGGAATTCATTGATTACATCATCCTCGGCCGCTACGAGGAGCCGCTCACGCTCAACACCGGCGACCGCAAGCTGGTGCTGCGGCTGATCCCCTTCGAAAATCGGCGCCAGATCCTCGTCTCGCATGACGTGACCGAGTTCGAGCGACTCGACGACATGCGGCGCGACTTCATAGCCAACGCATCGCACGAACTGCGCACGCCGCTGACCGTCATCAATGGCTTTCTCGAGATCGCCGCTTCCGAGCCGAATCTGGACGAGGCCACACGGCAGCAGCACCTGAGACTGATGACCGAGCAGGGGCGGCGCATGCAGAACCTGGTGGAAGACATGCTGGTGCTGACACGCCTCGAGTCCATCGACTTCCCGGTTCGCGAAGAGGTGGTCGATATGCACTGGCTGATCGAGCAAATCGAGGAAGAGGGGCGCGCACTGTCATCGGGCCGCCACCGGATCACGGCGGCGGTGAATGGCCCCGACCTGCGCGGCAACGCCGACGAATTGCGCAGCGCGATCGGCAACCTCGTCTCGAACGCCGTACGCTACACGCCGGAGGGCGGAACGATCGCCATCGAATGGACCAACACCAAAGCTGGCCCGCGCTGCGTGGTGGCCGACTCCGGAATCGGCATTCGTCCCGAGCATATCACCCGCCTGACCGAGCGCTTCTATCGAGTCGACAAAAGCCGTTCGCGCGAGACCCAGGGCACGGGCCTCGGACTGGCCATCGTCAAGCATGTGCTGATGCGCCACCAGGCCCAGCTCGAGATCGAATCCGACATCGGCAAGGGCAGCCGCTTCATCATCCAGTTCCCGCGCAGCGCGGTGGCGCCGGACGTGGGCTGAAAATCGGCGTCAGGCGTCAGACCTCAGAGTTCACGCATCAGACATCAGGCGCGGCCGGCCGCCGCAGCGGGACGGCCGCACTCGTACCAGTCTTTCGAGCGGTTTACGACGCGCACGACCAGCAGCATTACCGGTACTTCGATCAGTACGCCGACCACGGTCGCCAGCGCCGCGCCTGATTCGAAGCCGAACAGGCTGATCGCTGCCGCCACCGCCAGCTCGAAGAAATTCGATGCGCCGATCAGCGCGGACGGGCAGGCGACACTGTGCTGTTCGCCGAGCCGGCGATTGAGCCAGTAGGCGAGCGCCGAGTTGAACAGTACCTGGATCAGGATGGGCACGGCCAGCAGCGCGATGACCAGCGGCTGGCGCAGAATGGCCTCGCCCTGGAAGGCGAACAATAGCACTAGTGTCGCCAGCAGCGCAGCGATCGACCAGTGGCCGATGCGCTGCATTGTCGCATCGAAAGCCGGCTGCCCGCGGGCCAGCAGCCGCCGGCGCCACAGCTGCGCGACGATCACCGGGATCACGATGTACAGCACGACCGAGGTGATCAGCGTATCCCACGGCACGATGATCGCCGACACGCCGAGCAGCAGCGCGACGATGGGCGCGAACGCGAACACCATGATCGCGTCGTTCAGCGCCACCTGCGATAGCGTGAACATCGGGTCGCCGCCGGTCAGCCGGCTCCAGACGAAAACCATCGCGGTGCAGGGCGCGGCAGCCAGCAGAATCAGGCCGGCGATGTAGCTGTCGATCTGCTCGGCAGGCAGCAGCGGCGCGAACCAGTGCCGGATGAAGATCCAGCCCAGCACCGCCATCGAGAAGGGTTTCACCAGCCAGTTGACGAACAGCGTCACGCCGATGCCGCGAGAGTGGCGGCGCAGCTCGTGCAGCGCGCCGAAATCCACCTTCACCAGCATCGGGATGATCATCACCCAGATCAGCAGGCCGACCGGCAGGTTGACGCGCGCGATCTCGAGCGAGCCTATCCAGCGCACCGGCGCCGGCAGGAACTGGCCGACCGCGATGCCGGCGACGATGCAGAGGAAGACCCAGAGGCTAAGGTAGCGTTCGAAGAAATTCATGGCGGGGAGGGCGCGGTCAGCGCAGCTTGACGGTGGCTGGTGCGGGGCTGCAGGCCGTCACCGGCGAGCAGGGATTGCCGCCGCAGCAGTTCTCGGTCAGATAGGCGAGCAAGTCGTTCATGGCACCGATCTGCGCGGAGTAGATCATGAAGCGTCCTTCGTGGCGCGCGCTAACCAGCCCTGCATGGGCGAGTTCCTTCAGGTGGAAGCTCAGTGCCGAGGGAGTGACCTGCGCCAGCGCGGCCAGCTGACCGGCCGCGAGACCGGCCGGGCCGGCCTGCACCAGCGCGCGGAATACCTGCAGCCGGGTTTCCTGCGCAATCGCCGACAGCGAGCGTACGGCCTGGCTGGCGTCCATGCTCAGGCCTGTGCCGCCGGAGCGGCTTGGGCATCGGCCGGTGCGAAGCGGCCGATCTCGCGCACTTTTTCCTGTAGCGCGAGGCGATCGAGCTTGTCCATCGGCAGGCTGAGGAATAGCGAAATCCGGTGCGAGATCTGGACCAGCGCATTCTGGAACGCCTTCAGCCTCACCTCGTCGCTGCCCTCGACCGCGACCGGATCGGCGAAGCCCCAATGAGCCGTCATCGGCTGACCCGGCCACATCGGACAGACTTCGCCGGCCGCCTGGTCGCAGACCGTGATCACGAAATGCATGTGCGGCGCCTCCGAGGCGCCGAACTCGTCCCAGCTCTTGCTGCGCAGGCCGCCGGTCGGGTGCCGCGCCTTGTCGAGGCAGGCGATCGTCATCGGATGGACGTCGCCGCGCGGATGGCTGCCCGCGCTGAACGCGCGGAAGCGGCTGCCTCCTGCATGGCTCAGGACAGATTCGGCAAAAATGCTGCGCGCGGAATTGCCCGTGCACAGGAACAGGACGTTCATCGGCTCTCTTTCCATGGCTTCCCCCGGGTGGTGGCGTTGGCAGTGATGCATTCGGGATCATTATTTCATCATTTCAAAAAATATTCAAACGTTGTGCTAAACTTCGGTCCGGCGCTTGCCAAAGGGGTTGGCAGAAACGAACAACAGATGAAGACACAGGAGGCTGGCGTGAGGGTGGGCATCAATGGCATGGGACGCATCGGCCGTCTCGCACTGCGGGCGGCGATGGGTGCGGCAGACCGGCAGGCGGATGATCCGCGTGCGGGCAACCGGCTCGAGGTGGTCCACCTGAACGAGATCAAGGGCGGTGCGGCGGCTACGGCCCATCTGCTCGAATTCGATTCGGTGCAGGGGCGCTGGCGCGCCGGCATCGCCGCCGACGGCGAGGACTCTATCCGCATCGGCGGCCAGACCCTGTCATTTTCCAGTCATCCGAAGCCAGCCGACATTCCGTGGGGCGAGCTTGGCGTGGACGTGGTTTTGGAATGCACGGGCAAGTTCCTCACGCTCGAGACCTTGCAGGGGCATCTGGACCGCGGCGCGAAGCGCGTGATCGTCGCCGCGCCGGTGAAGGAGGCCTCGGTGCTGAACGTGGTGGTCGGCATCAATCACGACCTGTACGATCCGGCCCGGCATCCGGTCGTGACGGCTGCATCGTGCACGACCAACTGCCTTGCGCCGGTGGTCAAGGTGGTTCATGAGGCAATCGGCATCCGCCACGGCCAGATCACGACCATCCACGACCCGACCAACACCAACGTGGTCACCGATGCGCCGCACAAGGACCTGCGCCGCGCCCGCAGCGCGATGCTGAGCCTGCAGCCGACCACCACCGGCAGCGCGACCGCGATCGCGCTGATCTATCCCGAACTGAAGGGCAAGCTGAACGGCCATGCGGTGCGTGCGCCGGTGCTCAATGCATCATTGACCGATTGTGTTTTTGAGCTGAAGCGCGAGACCACGGCCGCCGAGGTGAACGCGTTGTTCGAGGACGCCGCCGGCGGCAGCCTGGCCGGCATCCTCGGCTACGAAGCCCGGCCGCTGGTCAGCGCCGACTACGCGCGCGATACCCGCAGCGCGATCGTCGATGCGCCATCGACCATGGTGACGGACGGCACGCTGCTGAAAGTCTATGCGTGGTACGACAACGAGATGGGCTACGCCTGCCGGATGGTCGACCTTGCCTGCCATATGCAACAGGTGGGACTGTGAGCGACAGCACGGCGCCGACAGCCGGCTTGCGCAACTACCTGATCGTCACCTCGGCCTATTGGAGCTTCACGCTGACCGACGGCGCGCTGCGCATGCTGGTGCTGATGCATTTTTTCCGGCTCGGCTACTCGCCATTCACGCTGGCCTTTCTGTTCCTGCTGTACGAGGCCGCCGGCGTGGTGGCCAATCTGGTCGGCGGCTGGCTCGCCACGCGCTTCGGCATTGCCCGCATGCTGGCCGTGGGGCTGACGACCCAAATCACCGGCTTCCTCCTGCTGTCGGCCGTCTCGCCCGGCTGGAGCGCAGCCTTGTCGGTGGCCTGGGTGGTGGTGGCACAGGGCGTCTGCGGCGTTGCCAAGGACCTGACCAAGACGGCGTCGAAATCTGCGATCAAGGCCACGGCCGGCGAGGCGTCGGGGCAATTGTTCCGCTGGGTCGCCTGGTTCACCGGCAGCAAGAACGCGATGAAAGGCGTGGGCTTCTTCGCCGGCGGGGTGCTGCTCGATGCGCTCGGCTTTTCCGGCTCGCTGTGGCTGATGGCCGGCTGGCTGGCGCTGGTGCTGGCGGCCGTGCTGCTGTCGCTGCCACCCATGATGGGCAAGGCCAAGGCCTCCAGATCGTTCCGCGAACTCGTTGGCAAGCAGCGCGCCATCAATCTGCTGGCCGGTGCGCGCGTATTCCTGTTCGGCGCGCGCGATGTCTGGTTCGTGGTCGGCGTGCCGGTTTTCCTCTACAGCCAGGGATGGAGCTTCACGATGGTCGGCACCTTCATGGCCTGCTGGACCATCGTCTACGGCCTCGTGCAGGCCGGCGCACCGAAGCTGATCCGGCGCAGCGACGACGGGCTGGCGGCCGAGGTGCCGGCGGCGCGGCTGTGGTCGATGTTGCTGGCCGCCGTGCCGGCGCTGCTGGCGGCCGCCGTCGTCTTCGGCCTGCAGCCGGTGGAGTGGATCGTCGTCGCCGGGCTTGGCGTGTTCGGCATCGCCTTCGCGGTGAACTCCTCGGTGCACTCCTACCTGATCTTGGCCTACGCTGGCTCCGAAAAAGCGGCCGAAGATGTCGGCTTCTACTACGCGGCCAATGCGCTGGGCCGATTCTTCGGCACCTTGCTCTCCGGGTTGCTGTACCAGTGGGGCGGACTACCCCTGTCGCTGGCCGGATCGGCCGCCATGCTGCTGGCCTGCTGGCTTATCACGATGGCGCTGCCCCTGCAGCGCGCAGAGCCACAGCCGGCGCAGGCCTGAGCCAAGAGTCTGTGTCCTTGGGCCGCCAGCAGCGTTGGCAGTCCCTTGCCGACCATCTGATTTTCTTCGCTGCGGCTGAAAAACCACAGTCCTGCGCGGCCGGCGCGGCAAAGTCCCGCCCAACCTGCCTACCCCGCCCGCGTACACCCGACGTCGCCGCCGGCGGCGGCAAGCTGCCGCCATCGTCCTGCCCTGCCGACCGACGGCAGCCGCAGCG
>JAMNXS010000126.1 GCA_023653025.1 Burkholderiaceae bacterium | reverse complement strand
CACGATGTCCCGGCTGCTGGCTTACGGCCAGTCGGAGCCCGTGACCAGCTTCTTCAATCTCGTGATGGTCTACAACCCGGGCGCGGCCTTCAGCTTCCTCGCCAATTCGGGCGGCTGGCAGCGCTGGTTCTTCAGCGCGCTGGCGCTGGCGGTGTCGATCTTTATTGTCTGGATGCTGAACCGGAATGCATCGCAGCGCATGTTCTGCTGGTCGCTGTCGCTGATCCTCGGCGGCGCGGTCGGCAACCTGATCGACCGCCTCGCCTACGGCCATGTGATCGACTTCCTCGATTTTCATGTCGCCGGCTGGCATTGGCCGGCCTTCAACATTGCCGATGGCGCGATTACGATAGGCGCGGCATTATTCGTGCTGGACGAACTGCGGCGAGTCAATCGCTGATTTCCTCATGAAGCTTGCAGGCAAGCACATCGTACTGGGACTCTCCGGCGGCATCGCCTGCTACAAGGCGGCCGAACTCGCGCGCGGGCTGGTCAAGGCCGGCGCCAGCGTGCAGGTGGTGATGACGGAGGCGGCACGCCACTTCATCACGCCAGTGACGATGCAGGCGCTGTCCGGCCGGCCCGTGTTCACCGACCAGTGGGACAGCCGCATCTCCAACAACATGGCGCACATCGACCTGACGCGCGAAGCCGATGCCGTGCTGATCGCGCCCTGCTCGGCCGATGTCATGCGCAAGCTGGTGCATGGCGCGGCCGACGACCTGCTGTCCACCCTGTGCCTGGCGCGCCCCGCATCTCTGCCGCTGCTGGTCGCCCCGGCGATGAATGTCGAGATGTGGGAGAACCCGGCCACGCAGCGCAATGCCGCGCAGTTGCGCGCGGACGGCGTGACCCTGCTGGGCCCGGTGGCGGGCGAGCAGGCCTGCGGCGAGACCGGGCTCGGCCGGATGATGGAGCCGGAGGCGCTGCTCGATGAACTCGATGCCTTCTTTCATCCGAAGATTCTGCAGGGTAGGCTGCTGCTGATCACCGCCGGCCCGACCTTCGAGCCGATTGATCCGGTGCGCGGCATCACGAATCTCTCCTCGGGCAAGATGGGCTATGCGATCGCGCGTGCGGCAAGGATGGCCGGCGCCGATGTCACGCTGGTTTCCGGCCCGACCGCCCTGCCCCCGCCCACCGGCGTTCGCCTGTTGCCGGTGACGACCGCACGACAGATGCACGAGGCGGTGATGGCAAACGTGGCGGGACAGCAGGTCTTCGTTGCCGTTGCCGCGGTCGCCGACTGGCGGGTGGCCGAAGTCAGCAGCCGGAAGATCAAGAAGCAGGACGGCGCCACGCCGTCGCTGGCGTTCGAGCAGAATCCGGATATTCTCGCGGCGGTCGCCGCGCTGCCGTCAGCGCCGTACTGCGTGGGCTTTGCGGCCGAGTCGGAAGACCTGCTCGAGCATGGCGCCGCCAAGCGCCGGAAAAAGAATATTCCGCTGCTGGTCGGGAACATCGGTCACCAGACCTTCGGCCGCGACGACAACGAACTGGTACTGTTCGACGACACCGGCCATCATCTGCTCCCGCGCGCGAGCAAGGAGGCACTGGCCGACAGGCTGGTCGCCGAAATCGCCACGCGCCTCGCCCACTGATACCGACCCTCATGAAAACCATCGACGTCCAGATTCTCGACGAACGCCTGCGCGAGCAGATGCCCGCCTATGCCACGCCCGGCAGCGCCGGCCTCGACCTGCGTGCCTGCATCGGCGCGCCGCTGACGCTGGAACCCGGCAGCACCCACCTGATTCCGACGGGGCTGGCGATCCACATCGCTGATCCGGGGTATGCGGCGATGATCCTGCCGCGCAGCGGGATGGGCCACAAGCACGGGATTGTGCTGGGTAACCTGGTCGTTATGCGGCATTAAGAAAACAGTATCAATTGTCTCGTTGTGGCCCTCTTGTGAGGGTTTTGTTTTTTGTGGGTTTATATCTTTGGGTTTGAAGAAGGAACGCGGTCTGGGCTCGGTCGGCGAAGCCGAATGAGCCAGAAGCACAAGGGCGCGTAGCAACCGCGTCAGGGTGGCGGGAGCTATTTATTCGCTCGAAACAGGCACCCACTATTGCTTATTTCATTGTCGGCGCTGCCGGCATTTTTTTGATGTATTATTTGTAAAGCGAAACGAAAATTGTGTATCAATAGATTCATTTTTTTATGGAACTCTTCTTTTTCGACCGTAAGGTGCTAACTGCGCTGCCGAAGGCAGAGCGCACGAAGTACCTTGCCTTAGTCGAGTCCTTGTCCATTCCTGATGGCCGTCCATTTTTCATAGGTGCCGATGGACGTCCTGACCGTGACTTGGATGGCTTCTGCGCTTATCTGCTCGACCCGAGGAGGGGGTGAATCGCCCCGGAATTCGTGGAGGCTGGTTGGTTTAAGTTAAAGCCACCGGAGTGACTTCACTGGCCAGTTGCCGCCAGTAGTTTGCCTCAGCTTCTGCCGGTGGAACATAACCGATCGGTTCGAGCAACCGGTTATGGTTGAACCAGTGCACCCATTGCAGGGTCGCCAATTCGACTGATTCCCTCGTT
>JAMNXS010000014.1 GCA_023653025.1 Burkholderiaceae bacterium | reverse complement strand
CTACCTCGACGCGCTGGTGGTCGGCAGCGGTCATTCGGCCCTGTCAGCTTTCCCGCCGGACGTGCAGCGCGAGCGTGCGCGCACCATCGATACCGAGGGGCTGCGGATGGCGATTCCGGCACCGGAAAAGTTCGGCGTGTCCGATCCGGCTCAGGCCGCATGGCTGCGACGCCGGCTCACTACGCATCCGCTGAAAGCGTATTCGGATCCTCTGCAGCTCGAACACGCGCCGGGCAACGGGCTGCCGCGGACCTACATTGCCGTGACCGATCCGTGGTATGCGCCGCTGGCCGATGTCAGGCAGGCCATTCGTGCGCAGCCGGACTGGGACTGGCGGGAACTGGCCGCCGGACATGATGCAATGCTGACCTCGCCCGCCGCGCTGGCGCAGATGCTGGACGCACTGGCGCGCGCCGGCACGCCGGCCTCAGCGGGCTGACAGGTAGCGTTCGAGCCGGTCTGCGCCGTCGGCGAGCTTGTCCGGCGAGCTGGCGAAGCACCAGCGGATCGCGCCCTCGCCTTCGGGGCCGAAGGCGCTGCCGGGCGCCAAGCCCAGCCCGGCCTCGGCCACCAGCCGCTTGCACAGCGACAGCGAATCCTGCTCGCCTTCGATACGGAAAAAAAGGTACATCGCCGAGTCCGGTCGCGGCGCGAGCACGCCGGCCGCGCGCAGCGCCGGCGACGACAGCCGCTCGAACAGCAGGTCGCGCGCTGCACGGTAGCGCGCCACCGTTCGTCGCACGATGGCGTCGCCCTGCTCAACCGCCACCACGCCGGCGCGCTGCACGAAGCCCGGTGCGCACGAGGTGTTGTACTCGATCAGCTTGCCCAGACCCGTCATCAGCGATGCCGGCACCTGCATCCAGCCGAGCCGCCAGCCCGTCATCAGCCACGACTTCGAAAAACTGTTGGTCGAGACCACGCGCTCATCCGGCTCGCACAGGTCGAGGAACGATGGGGCGCACGCCACCTCGCCGGCCAGGCCATCAAAGACGAGACGCTCGTACACATCGTCGGCCAGCACCCAGATGCCGAGCTTGCGGCAGTGCGCGAGCAGCTGCCGCTGTTGCTCGCGCGTGATGGTCCAGCCGGTCGGGTTGTTCGGCGAGTTCAGCAGCAGCGCCCGGGTGCCGGGCACGAGCGCATCGAGCAGGCGGTCGAGGTCGAGACTCCAGCGCGGCGGCGCCAGGCCGGTGTCGAGCGCCAGCGGCACGCTGACGACTTCAGCGCCCAGAATTTTCGGAATCTCGAGCAGGTTCGGCCACAGCGGCGTGACGGCCACCACGCGGTCGCCGGGATTGAACAGCAGTTGGGCGACCAGCATCAGCGCGGAGACGCCAGACGAGGTGACCGCGATCTGCGCCGGGTCGGCCGGGCGATGCAGGCGCGACGAGTAGGCCGCGAGCGCCTCGCGCAGCGCGGGCAGTCCGAGGTTGTGCGTGTAGAAGGTATCGCCGGCGTCGAGCGCCGCCTTGGCCGCGTCGCGGATGACTTGCGGCGTCACTTCATCCGGCTCGCCGAACCAGAACGGCAGCACGTCGGCGCGGCCCATGCCGGCATTCGCCACCTCGCGTATGCGCGAGGCGACCAGCGACTGCACCGCCGTGCGCGGCTCGGCGGGAAAAGGGCTACCCGGCGGCGTCAGAAACACAGCCACACGCGGTTGGCGACGTCGATCACGAATGCCGGGCGCAGGTAGCCTGCGAAGGCAAGTGCCAGCAGCGCCGCGCCAAGCAGCGCGAGCAGCGGCTGGCGCAGGCGGATTCTCATGCCGCGGCTTGCTTCCCGCGTTCGATCGGCGCCTCGCTGACCGGAAGGTTCAGCAGGCCGGCGCCGACGCCCAGCGCGATGGTGATCATCCAGACAGTCTGGTAACTGCCCTCGACGGTGTACAGGTAGCCGCCGAGCCAGACGCCAAGGAAGCTGCCTACCTGGTGGGAGAAGAACACGAAGCCCGACAGCATCGACAGGTAACGGACACCGAAAATGCCGGCGATTACGCCGTTCGTCAGCGGCACGGTGGACAGCCAGATCAGTCCCATGCTGGCGGCGAACACGTATACCGACAGCGGCGACAGCGGCAGCAAGACGAAGGCGGCGATGATGAGCGCGCGTGCAAAGTAGATGCCCGACAGCAGCGAGGGCTTGGGCAGGCGGCCGCCGAGCTTGCCCGCGTAGAACGAGCCGAAGATGTTGAACAGCCCGATCAGCGCCAGCGCGATCACAGCCACTTGCGGATCGACGATGCCCTGGTCTTTCAGGTAGGCCGGCAGATGCACGCCGATGAATACCACCTGGAAGCCGCAGACGAAATAGCCGGCGACCAGCAGCTGGAAGGGCCGGTGGCCGAAAGCCTCGCGCACCGCCTCGACAATGCTCTGTTGATGCGACTGTGAACCGGCCGCGGGCGGCGGCTCGCGCAGCAGCAGCGACAGCGGCATCATCGTTACCACCACCAGCGCCGCCAGCCAGTAGAGGGCAGACTGCCAGCCGGCGCCGTCGATCAGCATCTGCTCGACCGGCACCATCGCGAACTGGCCGAACGAGCCGGCTGCGCCCAGCAGGCCGAAAGCCCACGAGCGCTGCGCGACTGGCGCAGTGCGGCCGACGATGCCGGACAAGGCGCCGAAGGCGGTGCAGGCCATGGCGGCACCCATCAGCACGCCGGAGCCAAGCGCGAACCACTGCCCGTCGCCCACCACGGCCATCCAGAGCAGGCCGGCCATGTAGAGTAGTGCGCCGCCGAACACCACGCGCGCGGCGCCGAAGCGGTCGGCCGCCATGCCGGCGAACGGACCGAACACGCCCCACAGCAGGTTTTGCATGGCCATGGCCAGCGAGAAGGTTTCGCGTGTCCACTCGTGGTGCTGCGACATCGGCTGCAGCCAGAAGCCGAAGCCGTGGCGCACGCCCATCGCAAGCGAAAGAATGATGCCGCTGGCAATCAGTACCGATTGCAGTCGCGGCGGCTGGCGGGAATTAAACATGAGGGGATGGACACGCGATGGCTGGCGCCACAGTGTAACCCATCCCCTGCGCAACCAAGGTGCCCGTACGCGTCGCGCTTTGCCGTGCTGCGCGCAGGGCGCGCGCGGTGCCGGGCAGTGTCCTCAGGCGGACGCTTACTGGCCCGTGCTCGGGCTGGTGCTCGGGCCCGGCGAGGTGCTGGGCGTGGGACTGGTGGTGCTCGGGGTGTCGGTGCCCATGCCGCCGGCCGACGAGCCGGAGGATGAACTGCCACTTGTGCCCGAGGAACCGGATGGCATGTTGGACCCGCCCGATGCTTCCGGCCGTCGCGTGTCTACGTTGGACGGACTGCTGCTCGACTCGGCGGCCGGTGTGGTGCTGCCCGATGTCCCGCTCGAGGAAGTGCCGCCCGAACTCATGCTGCTGTCTGACGGCATACCCGAGGTGCCGCTGCCTGAGCTGGTGCCGGAACTGCTCGTACCGGAACTGCCGCTCATACCGGAGCCCGAGCCTCCGCCTGTCATGCCTGTGCATGCGCCGAGCAGCACCACACAGGCTATGGGTAACATCCATTTCGTCATAAGTCACTCCCGCAAGTTTCAAATGGCGGTACGCACGGTGGCGCGTACCGAAAGGACTGCATTGCTGATGCAG
This sequence comes from Burkholderiaceae bacterium, assembly GCA_023653025.1. Lineage (GTDB taxonomy): Bacteria > Pseudomonadota > Gammaproteobacteria > Burkholderiales > Burkholderiaceae_D > Pernthalerella. The sequence goes on along the minus strand of JAMNXS010000014.1, from coordinate 48,975 downwards.
AGAGTAGAAGCGGGACGGGAATGAAAAGTTCGGGGCAGCGCCGGCGTGGTTGAGGTCACGCAAGGCGCTGCCGTCGGTTGGCCGGCGGGATCGGGTCAGGCGGCTGGTCAGGCGGCTTTCTTGACGCTGGTCTTTTTCGCGACGGCTTTTTTCGCCACGGCAGTCTTGCCGGCCGTTTTCGTTAGTGTTTTCGTTGACGATTTAGCTGGTGTTTTCTTTGCCGGCGCTTTCTTCGCGACGGCCGTCACCGTCTTGGTTGCCGCTTTTCCTCCGGCAGTCTTCGCGGGCGGCTTTGCCGCAGCGGTTGCTGCAGGCTCGGCTTCGTTGCCACCTTCGCCCCGGGCCGGTGTCTTGGCCTTGCGCTCCTCGAACTCGAAGCTGACCTTGCCGTCCTTGCCCCTGACGAGAAAGGCCTTGAACGGACGGCGCGTGCGCTGCGATACGAAACCCGGCAGCAGGTCTGTGCGTCCGTCGTGGAGCAGCTTGGCCATCTGCTCGGGCAGGATTTCCTGCTGCAGGATGATGCGGCCGCTGCGGAAGTCGCAGGCTTTCGGGCGCGCCGCGGTCTTCTCGCAGACATAGGCCAGCCCCATCTCGTAGACCCCGCTGCCGCACTTCGGGCAGGCGCCGAGCGGCGTCTGGTCGCTGAAATCGACCGCTTCCGCGTTCTCGTCGTCGTCGTTCGACTGGCCGAAGTCGAACTCGAGCTTGCAGTTGTCGATGTCTTCGTCGCGCGAGATCTTCAGGATCGCAGCGAACGGCCGGCCCATCTTCGAGCGGAAGCCCTGCAGCGGGCCGATCGTCCGGTTGGCCAACAGCTCTTCGACTTCGGCCACTTCAAACTGGCGTCCGCCGGGCACCTTGCTCATCGAGAATTCGCACTTCGTGCAGGCAAAGCGGCGGTAGTTTTCCTTCACCACGCCGCCGCAATTCGGGCAGGGCGTCGTCAACGTTGCGTAATCGCCGGGGATGGTGTCGTTGTCGTATTCCTTCGCGCGCTTGACAATGGTCTGAGTCATTTGCGCGATCTCGCGCATGAACTCGTCGCGGCTGATGCCGCCACGCTCCATCTGCGCAAGCTTGAATTCCCACTCGCCGGTCAGCTCCGGCGCCGTCAGTTCGGCCACGCCGAGGCCGCGCAGCAGAGTCATCAGCTGGAAGGCTTTTGCGGTCGCGATCAGTTCGCGGCCCTCGCGGATCAGGTATTTCTCGTTCAGCAGGCCTTCGATGATGGCCGCTCGGGTGGCCGGCGTGCCGAGACCCTTGCCGGCCATCGCATCGCGCAGGCCTTCGTCGTCGACCAGCTTGCCCGCGCTCTCCATCGCCGACAGCAGCGTTGCTTCCGAATAGCGCGCCGGCGGCTTGGTGACCAGGCCGGCGGCTTCGACCTTGTCGGTCCTGACCGATTCGTTCGGTGCGACCGGCACCAGCATGCCGCTGCCCTCGCCCTCCTTCGCATTCGGATCGACGGCTTCCTTGCCGTAGACCGTGAGCCAGCCCGGATTGGTCAGTATCTTTCCCGAGGTCTTGAACTGGTGGCCGGATACTTCGGTGAAGCGGGTCGTGACCAGGTACTCGGCCGGCGGGAAGAAGATCGCCATGAAACGCCGCACGACGAGGTCGTACAGCTTCTGCTCCGGCTCCGACAGGCTTTTCGGTAGCTGGCCGGTGGGGATGATCGCGAAGTGGTCGCTGATCTTCGTGTTGTCGAAGATGCGCTTGTTCGGCCGCACCCAGCCGTTGTTGAGGATCTGGGCCGAGTACGGGTAGTAGTTGTTCATCTCGCCGAGCGACTCGAGCGTCTGCTTCACCGTGCCGATATAGTCTTCCGGCAGGTGCTTGGAGTCGGTACGCGGATAGGTCAGTACCTTGTGCTTTTCATACAGTGCCTGGGCCAGGCCCAGCGTGTTCTTGGCCGAGAAGCCGAAGCGCGCATTGGCTTCGCGCTGCAGGCTGGTCAGGTCGAACAGTGCCGGCGCGATCGAAGTGGTCGGCTTGGCTTCTTCGCTGACCTTGCCCGGCTTGCCGCGGCAGGCGGCGACGATGGATTCGGCGGCGGCCTTGCTCCACAGCCGCTCTGCCTTCTTGTCGGGGTCGCTGTCGTCGCTGCTGAATTTTGTATCCAGCCAGCGCCCTTCGTAGACGCCTGCCGCGCAAATGAACTCCGCCTTTACTTCCCAGTAGTCGCGTGGGACGAATCGCTTGATCTTCTCCTCGCGCTCGACGACGATCGACAGCGTCGGCGTCTGCACGCGGCCGACAGTGGTCAGGTAAAAGCCGCCTTCCTTCGAGTTGAAGGCCGTCATCGCGCGGGTGCCGTTGATGCCGATCAGCCAGTCGGCCTCGCTGCGGCAACGTGCGGCGTCGGCCAGCGGCAGCATGTCGTTGTCGTCGCGCAGGTGCGTAAACGCGTCGCGGATCGCGCCCGGCGTCATCGACTGCAGCCACAGCCGCCGGATCGGCTGCTTGGCTTTCGCATACTGGACGATCAGCCGGAAAATCAGTTCGCCTTCGCGCCCGGCGTCGCAGGCATTGATGATCGCGCCCACATCCTTGCGCTTGATGAGCTTGTTCAGCAGTTTCAGCCGCGACTCGGTCTTGGCGATCGGGTTGAGCGCGAAGTACGGCGGGATCATCGGCAAATTGGCGAAGGACCATTTGCCGCGTTTGACGTCGTGCTCTTCCGGCGCAGCGATTTCGACCAGATGGCCGATCGCCGACGACAGTACATAGTCGTCCGATTCGAAATACTCATCGTGCTTGGTGAAGCCGCCGAGGCTCTTCGCGATGTCGTTCGCGACAGAGGGCTTCTCGGCGATGATGAGAGTCTTGGTCATGGTTGATCCGGGTTCGGGAACTGGGGGCGGCAGGCAGCGGCATCGGCTGCGGAGCCTCGAAAATTCTGTGCGGGACGCGCTGCGGCAGGCGGCGGCTGGCTAAATGCGGCCAATGATAAGCGGGTTGGCGAAGAATCTGCAACCGGGGTCGGACCGTTGCCGGCGGCTGCCGCAGGCAGCTTGGAAGGCGTTCAGTGGTAGACAGGCGGCCCGGACTCGTCATCGTCGCCGAACAATTCGTCGAACATCAGGCTGTCCGGCTCCTTGCCCTGGCTCCACAGCACCATCAGCACGATGACCTTCAGCTTGTCGAGCGGTATCGGCGATTCGTTGACCGCGCACGCGCGCTCGATGACGATCTCGCGCTGGATGGTGTTGATGACATCGGCCGATTCAAGGAACTCGATGAAGCCGATGGCGGCCGTGCCGAGCATGTCGTATTCCCTGTCCGCGTAGACGCGGGAGCCGAACGAGAAGGCGGTCTGGTGCGCCTGCTGGCTGAACATCTCGTTGGTGGTTTCGGCAAGGTCGGTCAGCCAGCCGAGCGCCTCGGAGATTTCCTCTTCCTCGAAACCGACTGCCGACAGCTTTTTCGCCAGGGCCGCCGAATCGGGGCAGGCGTCGGGCCGGTAGTACGTTTCGTAAAGGTAAACGAGCACCTCAAACATACGGCTAATGTAGCCGCATCTTCGGGGCGGCACAAGCAGCGACCGGAAAATCTTTTGAGCCGGTGCTATGACAAAACGGATAACGCCATGAAAAACCTTTTGTTTTCATGGGCTTGAGTTTTTCATTATGATTTTTTCACGCCCGGAAAAATGGGTGGCGAGCGCATGCCTTTATTGCCCCGGAAAATGGTCAGACCATTTTCTGATAACGGCCGTCCGGCAATCTTTCCATTCCGCCTTGCAGTTCGATCGATAACAGAGCGGCCTGCACTTCCGATGCCGGCATGCCGCAACGTGCGGCCAATTCATCGACCGATACCGGGTCGTGGCCGGCCGCCGCGAGCAGCGGGGCATGGGCGGGATCGGCATCGGCCCCGCCCGCGCCGCCCTGCATCGGCGGCACGCTGCCGCTTGCCGGCAACTCATCCGCCTGCGATGCCGAGCTCAGGCGCGCGGGCTGCCAGCGCAACTCTTCGATGATGTCCTGTGCCGACTCGACCAGCTTCGCGCCCTGCCGGATCAGTCGATGGCATCCCTTGGCCAGCGGCGAGTGGATCGAGCCCGGGATCGCGAACACCTCCCGCCCCTGCTCGAGTGCGCTGGCCGCCGTGATCAGCGATCCGGACTGCAGCGCCGCTTCCACGACCAGCGTACCGAGCGCCAGGCCGCTGATCAGGCGGTTGCGGCGCGGGAAGTTGGCGGCCATGGCCGGCGTGCCGAGCGGATACTCGCTGAGCAGACAGCCTTGCTCCGCGATCCGGTGTGCCAGCGCGCGGTGACGCGCCGGATACACGAGGTCGAGCCCGGTGCCGGTAATGGCCACCGTGGAGCCGGCGTCCGGCAGCGCGTTGCAGGCGCCCAGATGCGCGGCGGCGTCGATGCCGAGCGCCAGGCCCGAGACCACGGTCAGCCCGGCCTCGCTCAGTGAACGGGCAAAGCGCTCCGCGTTCTGCATGCCTTGCGCGGTCGCGTTGCGGCTGCCGACAATGGCCAGCGAGGGCCGCGACAGCAACTCGATGCGCCCTTTCGCGTACAGCAGCGGCGGCGGGTCCGGAATCGTCAGCAGGGCTGCCGGGTAGGCCGCGTCGCCCCAGGCCAGTAGATGATTGCCGGGCTGCCCGACCCAGGCCAGCGTGGCGGAGATGGTCTGCCGGATGGCGTCCGGGGCCGGCCCGCATAGCGCGCGGGCCGTTTTTTCGGGCACGCATTTCTGCAGGGCGGGAAAGCCGGCCGCCAGCACGTCGCCCGGCAGCCCGAAGCGCGACAGCAGCAGGCGCGCGGTTTGCGGGCCGACGCCGTCGGTCATTACCAGCCGTAGCCAGTCGGCCAGTTCGTCAGCGTCGCTCATTGCGTGCCCGCTTCGACCGATTGCACGCGCTCGCCGACCGAAAAGGCGTCGTCGCTGCGCAGCACGAGCGCCAGCGACACGCGTTCGAGCGCCTGCAGGACCACGAGCGTGGCGATGGGCGTCGAGGGGGCGGGCGGCGGTTGGTGCTGTGGATCATGGGCTGTGATTCTAACTTGCCGTACCACCGCTACCAGGCTGCCTGCCCGCAGGCCGGCACGGCTCCCGCGGTTGAGCGCAACGAGATCGCGCTGCGCGGCCCAATGCCTGCCATCCGGTATGGCCGCCACGCGGCCCTCGAGCGGCGGCGCCGGATGCAGGCTCGGCATCCCCTCGGCCAGCGCCGGCGCTGGCGCAGCCAGCAGGTCGCCGGCGACCAGTTCGCTGCGGGCAGCGACGATCCGGTACAGCGCCAGGCCGGCCTCGTCGGTACGCACGTACTCCGCCTGTCCGACATGCCGAAGCGGCAGCGCCAGCACGCTGCCATCGTCCGGGTCGACGATCGGCGGCAGCGGTCGCACCACATCCCGCCGGTCGGCGGCTTTTCCGTCGACCAGCGCGGTGTCGCCGGCGGCTGCAATGCGACGGCCGTCGGCAAAGCCTACGATGCGCGGCGAGGCCGGCGCGCCGCCTGCGACCAGGCTCAGCTGCGCCGCCGCACGCAGCCATGCCGGATCAATGGCCGGTATCGGCGTAGCGCGGAGGGATTCGCTGCGCGCCGCAGGCGAGCGCTGCTGACGGGCGAGGACGCTTGGGGCTGCGGTGGCCGGCGCGACACCGAGCCGCTGCTGCTGCCGGTCGAACACGATCAGTTGTCCCGGATAGATGCGATGGGGATCGGGAATCTGGCCCCGGTTCGGCGCCCAGACCGCCGGCCAGCACCACGGGTTCGCGAGGAAGGCGCCGGCGATCCCCCACAGCGTGTCGCCCGGCACGACCCGGTGGCTGTCGGGCGCCGCATCAAGAAAAATGCACTGCGGGCCGGCCTCGGCGCATGGCGCGTGGAGGGTCAGCGCGAGCGAAAGCGCGACGGCGGCTGTGCTACACTTTTTCATTGATTCTCCACTCTCGTCGGCTACGGGCCGGGCATGAATTGCTGCCGGTTTTGTTCCTGCCAATGCGTTGCAGATTTTGCATGACGACGCTGCGTTCCCGGACATGACAGCCCGTTTTCCCCGAGAATTTTTCGCCTTTGTTGCGCAAAAGCTGTATGGCCCTGCTACCTATCCTGCGTTATCCCGATCCGCGTTTGCACAAGATTGCCAAGCCGGTGACGTCGTTCGATGATCGCTTGAGGAAACTTGTCGCCGACATGGCCGAGACCATGTACGAGGCGCCCGGTGTCGGTCTGGCTGCCACGCAAGTCGATGCGCACGAGCGGGTGATCGTGATCGACGTTTCCGACACGCGCGATCAGTTGCGGGTGCTGGTCAATCCCGAGATCGTCTGGGCCAGCGAAGACAGGCAGGTCTATGACGAGGGCTGCCTGTCGGTTCCCGGTATCTACGACGGCGTCGAGCGTCCGGCGCGCGTGCGAGTGAAGGCCTTCGACGCCGACGGCAAGCCGCAGGAGTTCGATGCCGATGGCCTGCTGGCCGTCTGCGTGCAGCACGAGATGGACCACCTGATGGGCAAGGTCTTCGTCGAATACCTGTCGCCGCTCAAGCGCAACCGCATCAAGACCAAGCTGGTCAAGGAAGAGCGCGAGCTCAAGAAGGACCGGGTCGCGGTCGCGGCCCGCTGACGATGCGGGTCGTTTTCGCCGGCACGCCGGAATTTGCCGCCGTCGCGCTGGCGGCGCTGCACGACGTGGGCTTCGAGATTCCGCTGGTGCTGACCCAGCCCGACCGCCCGGCAGGACGCGGCATGCAGTTGCAGCCGTCGCCGGTCAAACAGTTGGCGATCAGGCACGGCATGCCGGTCGCGCAACCCCTATCGCTGCGGCGTGATGGCAAGCACCCGGAGGATGCGGCGCAGGCTCACGAGCTTCTGCGCGCCACCCCGCACGACGTGATGGTGGTGGCCGCCTACGGCCTGATCCTGCCGGCGTCGGTGCTCGGCATCCCGCCGCTGGGCTGCATCAACATCCATGCATCGCTGCTGCCGCGCTGGCGCGGCGCAGCACCCATTCACCGGGCGATCGAGGCGGGCGACACCGAGACCGGCATCACCATCATGCAGATGGATGCGGGTCTCGACACCGGCGACATGCTGCTTGCGGCCCGCGAGCCGATCACGGCGGGCGACACCACGGCCAGCCTGCACCACCGCCTTGCCGCGCTCGGCGGCCGGCTGATCGTCGACGCGTTGCGGCGTCTGGCCGACGGCGGCCTGCCACGCACGCCGCAACCGACCGCCGGCGTCACGTATGCCGCAAAGATCGCGAAAGAGGAGGCCGCGCTCGATTTCCGGCTGCCGGCCGAGGTCCTGCTGCGCCGCATCCGCGCGCTCAACCCTTTTCCCGGGGCGTCGGCACAGATCGACGGCGTCACGCTCAAAGTCTGGGGCGCGCATGGCGCTGCCATGGGCGGCGAACCGGGCCGCGTGCTCGCGGTGGACGCCGACGGCGTGATGGTCGGCTGCGGCGTGGGCGCGCTGCGGCTGACCGAATTGCAGAAGCCGGGCGGCAAGCGCCTGCCGGCGGCGGCCTTCCTCCAGGGATTTCCATTGCAGGCAGGGCAGCAACTGAAGCTAAGCCCTTGAATTCCCGTATAATCCGCGTAGCGCCGATTTGACATGGTCAATGCCAGCTTGCGGGCGCGGGGGAGCCTCCCCAAAAAATACTGCTAAAGCGGAACGCACGCCCGGCTTCGCTTTGCACGCAAGCCGGGTTTTTTGTTTGTGCGCACTGGGCGCTCTACCGATCTCACGATGAAACGCGACGCAATCTCTCCCGTTGAAGCGCAGTTGCGCGAACTGCTGGCCAAACGCATCCTGATACTCGACGGTGCGATGGGCACGATGATCCAGCGCTACAAGCTCTCCGAGGACGACTATCGCGGCGCGCGCTTCGCCGACTTCTCGGTGCCGGGCAAGGAGATCTTCGTCAAGGGCAACAACGAACTGCTGACCCTGACGCAGCCGCAGGTAATCCGCGAGATTCACGAGCAGTACCTCGCGGCCGGCTCCGACCTGATCGAAACCAACACTTTCGGCGCCACCTCGATCGCGCAGGACGATTATGAGATGGCGCACCTGGCGCGCGAGATGAACCTCGAGGCAGCACGCATCGCGCGCGAGGCCTGCGACAAGTACTCGACGCCGGATAAGCCGCGCTTCGTCGCCGGCGCCCTCGGCCCGACGCCGAAGACCGCGTCGATCTCGCCGGACGTCAACGACCCCGGCGCGCGCAACGTCAGCTTCGACCAGCTGGTCGCCGCCTACCTCGAACAGGTCGCGGCGCTGGTCGAGGGCGGGGCCGACGTGCTGCTGGTCGAGACCGTGTTCGACACGCTCAACTGCAAGGCCGCGCTGTTCGCGATCGACCAGTTCTTCGAGGAGACCGGGCAGAAGCTGCCGATCATGATCTCGGGCACCGTCACCGATGCCTCCGGCCGCATCCTGTCCGGCCAGACGGTGACCGCGTTCTGGAACTCGGTCCGCCACGCGAAGCCCCTGACCATTGGTCTGAACTGCGCGCTGGGTGCGACGCTGATGCGGCCTTACGCCGAGGAGCTGTCGAAGATCGCCGAGACCTTCGTCTGCGTCTATCCGAATGCCGGTCTGCCGAACCCGATGTCCGATACCGGCTTCGACGAAACGCCGGACGTCACGTCGTCGCTGCTGAAGGAATTTGCCGACAGCGGCTTCGTCAATATTGCCGGCGGCTGCTGCGGCACCACCCCGGACCATATCCGGGCCATTGCCGAGACGGTGGCCACGATCCGGCCGCGCAAGGTGCCGACCCACCTGCACCAGATGCAGCTGTCCGGCCTTGAGCCCTTCGTCATCGACGAAGATTCACTGTTCGTGAACGTCGGCGAGCGCACCAATGTCACCGGATCGAAAGCCTTCGCGCGGATGATCCTCAACGAGCAGTATGAAGAGGCGCTGGCGGTCGCGCGCCAGCAGGTCGAGAACGGCGCGCAGGTGATCGACGTGAACATGGACGAGGCGATGCTCGATTCAGTCGCCGCGATGACGCGCTTTTTGAACCTGATCGCCTCCGAGCCGGACATTGCGCGCGTGCCGCTGATGATCGACTCGTCGAAATGGGCCGTGATCGAGGCCGGCCTGAAGTGCGTGCAGGGCAAGGCCATCGTGAACTCGATTTCGCTGAAAGAGGGCGAAGAAGAATTCCTGCGCCAGGCCACGCTGTGTCGCCGCTATGGCGCGGCCGTGATCGTGATGGCCTTCGACGAGACCGGGCAGGCCGACACCTACGAGCGCAAGATCGCCATCTGCGAGCGCGCCTATCGGCTGCTGGTGGACAAGGTCGGTTTCCCGCCGGAAGACATCATCTTCGACCCCAACATCTTCGCGATCGCGACCGGCATCGACGAGCACAACAATTACGCGGTCGACTTCATCGAGGCCACGCGCTGGATACGGCAGAACCTGCCGCATGCGAAGATTTCCGGCGGCGTCTCCAACGTCTCGTTCTCGTTCCGCGGCAACGACCCGGCGCGCGAGGCGATCCACACGGTCTTCCTGTACCACGCGATCAAGGCCGGCATGAGCATGGGCATCGTCAACGCCGGCATGATCGGCGTGTACGACGACCTCGCGCCCGAGCTGCGCGAGCGCGTCGAGGACGTGGTGCTGAACCGCCGGCCGGACGCGACCGAGCGCATGATCGAGATTGCCGCGACGCTGAAGGCAGGCGACAAGAAGGACGAGCAAAACCTCGCATGGCGCGACGCGCCGGTCGAGAAGCGGCTCGCGCATGCGCTGATCCACGGCATAACGCAATGGATCGTCGAGGACACCGAAGAGGCGCGCCAGCAGTCCGCTGCGACCGGCGGCCGCCCTATCCACGTGATCGAAGGCCCGCTGATGGACGGCATGAACATCGTCGGCGATCTGTTCGGGCAGGGCAAGATGTTCCTGCCGCAGGTGGTGAAGTCGGCGCGCGTGATGAAACAGGCGGTCGCGCACCTCGTGCCCTTCATCGAGGAGGAGAAGGCCGAGGAAGAGCGCCGCACCGGCCAGGCCGCGAAGCCGAAAGGCAAGATCGTGATCGCCACCGTGAAAGGCGACGTGCACGACATCGGCAAGAACATCGTGACCGTGGTCCTGCAGTGCAATAACTTCGAGGTCGTGAACATGGGCGTGATGGTGCCCTGCGCCGAGATCCTCGCAAAGGCGAAGGACGAGAATGCGGACATCATCGGGCTGTCGGGCCTGATCACGCCTTCGCTCGAGGAAATGGCGCATGTCGCGAAGGAGATGCAGCGCGACCCGTGGTTCCGCGAGCGCAAGAGCCCGCTGATGATCGGCGGCGCCACCACCAGCCGCGCGCACACGGCCGTGAAAATCGCGCCGAACTACGAAGGGCCGGTGGTCTATGTGCCGGATGCGTCGCGTGCGGTGTCGGTCGCGCAGTCGCTGCTGACTGAAGACTCGCGTGCGCGCTACATCGCCGACATTGCGACCGACTACGAGCGGATCCGCACCCAGCATGCCGGCAAGAAGGCGTTGCCGCTGCTGACGATGGCCGATGCGCGCCGCAACAAGATGCAGCTGCGTTTCGACGGCGACTTCGCGCCGGTGAGGCCGAAATTCATCGGCCGCCGTCACTTCCGCAACTTCGATCTCGCGGTGCTGGCCAACTACATCGACTGGGGCCCGTTTTTCCAGACCTGGGACCTCGCCGGTCCGTTCCCGGCCATCCTGACCGACCCGGTGGTCGGCGAGTCGGCCAGCAATGTGTACCGCGAGGCGCAGGCGATGCTGAAGAAAGTCGTCGAGGGCCGCTGGCTGACCGCCAACGGCGTAATGGCGCTGCTGCCGGCCAACAGCATCAATGACGATGACATCGAGGTCTACACCGACGAAACCCGCACCGAGGTCGCTTTCACCTACTACGGACTGCGCCAGCAGGGCGAGAAGCCGGTCATCGATGGCATTGCGCGGCCGAACCAGTGCCTCGCCGATTTCATCGCTCCGAAGGCCTCGGGCATCACCGACTACATCGGCCTGTTCGCGGTGACCGCCGGCATCGGCATCGAGAAGCACGAGAAGCGTTTCGAGGATGCCGGCGACGATTACTCGTCCATCATGCTCAAGGCCCTGGCCGACCGGCTGGCCGAGGCATTCGCCGAAGTCCTGCACGAGCGCGTGCGCCGCGACCTGTGGGGTTTTGCCGCCGACGAAGATCTGACCAACGAGCAGCTGATCGGCGAGCAGTACCGCGGCATCCGACCCGCGCCCGGTTACCCGGCCTGCCCCGAGCATACGGTCAAGGCCGATGTCTTCCGCATCCTCGAGGCCGAAGACATCGGCATGAGCCTGACCGAGTCGTACGCAATGTTCCCCGGCGCCTCGGTTTCCGGCTTCTATTTCGGACATCCGGAGTCGAAGTACTTCACGGTCGGCAAGATCGGCGCGGACCAGGTGCAGGATATGGCGGCGCGGCGCGGGGTGCCGATCGAGCAACTGGAGCGGTGGCTGGCGCCGAATCTCTGACGATGGCGGTGGCCGTGGCGGGTTTTGCCCTCAGCTCGACACCGCCGCCCCCTCGACAAACACCTTCAATTCGCCGGGCGCGAACGGCTGCCAGCTTTCATTCGTCGTCAACGGCTCGGTGACGATCACCGCAACGCAGTCATTCGGGGTCGTCACCTCGGAAAAATCTACCGACAGGTCTTCGTCCGACAGCTTGGCTTGCGTGAATGGGTACTGGCGCACAATGTGGTGCAGCCGGGTCGAGCAATGGGCGAACAATGCCGAGCCGTTGGACAGCATCATGTTGAACACGCCGTGCGCAGCGATCTCTCGGGTCAGTTCGCGTATCTCGGCTGTCAGCGCATCCAGCGCGGGCGGCGTGTCGCCGAAGCGGCGCCGCAATTGTTGCAGCAGGTAGCAGAAGGCGCGCTCGCTATCGGTGCTGCCGACCGGGCGGAAAGCGCCGTCCAGTAATGGCGCGAATTGCTTCAGGTCGCCGTTGTGCGCGAACACCCAGTAGCTACCCCACAGCTCACGCACGAAGGGATGGCAGTTCTCCAGCGCGACCTGGCCCTGTGTGGCCTTGCGAATGTGCGCAATCACGTTCTTTGACTTGATCGGGTAGCGCTTGATCAGCTCCGCCACCGGCGAGGCGACCGCCGATTCATGATCGACGAACAGCCGCACGCCGGCGCCTTCGAAAAAGGCGATGCCCCAACCGTCCTTGTGTTCGTCGGTGCGCCCGCCGCGGTGCGCGAAGCCGGTAAAGCTGAAGACGATGTCGGTCGGCACATTGCAGTTCATGCCGAGCAGCTGGCACATGGTCGGACTCTTTCTTCGGAAGATGCCGCCAACGGTATCACAAAGGGCCGGCAGGGCTGGCCTCGACGCGGCCATTCGGCAGCGCGATGCGGCAACGCCAGAGCGTGTGCCCCGAGGCCGCGTATTTTTCCTCGAACGGCGTGAGCGGCCCGTCGGCGTCGGGCATGAACTGCTCCGTCTGTACGTCAAGATGCGTCAGCAGCCGCAGCGCGATGGCCAGCTCATCGACGTAGGTCTTCCAGTTGCTTCGGCACTCGAGTCGTCCGCCGAGCGCGACGAGCGCCGGGAACACCGGGTGTCCGTGCCAGCGCCGGCCGAGATGCTGCTTTCTGGGCCAGGGGTTCGGATACAGCAGGTAGTGGCGCCGAGGATGGATGCCGTGTGCTAGCAGCAGTCGCCAGTAATCGACGAGATCGGCGCGCACGGTCGTGAAGTTGTCGGGCATCCTGCCCTGCCAGCGGATGTCGCGCTGCAGCCGGTCGGCCGACTGGTCGATTCCGATGACGAAAGCATCCGGATGCCGCGCCGCCAGTCGCCGCGTGGAGAGTCCGACGCCGCAGCCGGCGTCGATGATCAGAGGCGGCGCGTCCGCTGCCTGCCAGAGCGCGATGCTGCGTTCGAAGGCGGCACCGGTCGCTGCGGAGATCGGCTTCTGAAACTGTGTCGATGCGTGCTTGCGGACGCGTTCCGGCAATTGTTCGTGGATGTCGGGCTGGTTGCTGGTGATGGGGCGCGAATTGGCGTGCATGAAAAAAACGCCCGCGGGGCGGGCGCCGTGCAAATCGCAGATCGGCTCTTGAGACGGGCTCTTAATGCAGTATGACGGGCTGTGCCATCAGCGAGCCATAGCTGCCGAGGAATTCGTCGATCTCTTCCATCGTCGGCTCGGAGGCGATCAGTTCTCGCACGTGCTGGCGGAAGGACTCCGCCAGCGGGCCGGCAATGAAGATTTCTCGCCGGGCCGGCTTGTCCAGAATTTCGTAACCGCCAAAGCGCATCGCCTCCAGCCCCGACTCGGCGCCGAACTCCACGACGCTGTAATGCTCGCTGTTGTAGATCAGGTTCATGCTGGCTCCCGAAAAGGATGTCCGTACGATCATTTCCCTGCTCCTGCACATGGCGCTGCCGCACCAGAATTCAATAGCCGGAGATCGCAATTCCCGTGCCTGCCGCCTCGCCAGCGACCTGACGAGACAGACGCCTAGTCGCAGACGAGCTCGGGGCCGAGTTGCAGATGTTCCCGATATTGCACCTCCTGCAAGAAAGCGATGATCTGCGATTTGTGGTCGGCATTGGCGATGCTGAGGTACAAGCAGGCAGGCGCCCGCCTGAGCAGTCGATTCAGCGTGACGCGCATCGTCAGGTTGCCGGTGCAACACGCGCAACCCGGCGCCACGCGCATTACCTGCAGTTGCATTCCTTCGGCCGCCGTTTCCAGAAGGGCGCGACCGTCGGCCAGTCCCTCGATGATCGCCGCACTCGCGATACGCGGATCGGCATGCGCGGCAATCGCTTGTTCGCGCGCAGCGCCAGTACCGCCGGAAACCAGGGTGACGACGGTCATCCGGCTTTTTTCACGCCCTTGGTGGTATCGACGCCGAGTTGCTTGAGCTTGCGGTACAGGTGCGTGCGCTCGAGGCCGGTGCGCTCGGCCACGCGGGTCATGCTGCCGCCTTCCCGCACCAGATGATGCTCGAAATACGCACGCTCGAAAGCATCCCGCGCCTCGCGCAGCGGCAGTTCGAACGACACGCGGAAATCGTTGTTCGGCGGCCCGTATCCCTGCACCGGCACCGGATTGCTGCTGCTGTGGTAACCGTTGGCCGGCTGAATCTGCGGCACGAGGGTGACTTTTTCCTGATTGACGAGCGTCCGGCCGCCCGGCACGGGCACCATGGCGCCGCGCGCATTGTCCTGCCCGCGCGCCAGACCCTGCTGGACGGTACGCAGCAGCTTTTGCAGAGAAATCGGTTTTTCGAGGAAGTTCATCGCCCCGATGCGCGTGGCTTCGACGGCAGTGTCGATCGTGGCGTGACCGGACATCATGATGACAGGCATCGTCAGCAAACCATCGCGCTGCCACTCCTTGAGTAGGGTCACGCCATCGGTGTCGGGCATCCAGATGTCGAGAAGCACCAGGTCGGGCGCGTGCGCGAGGCGCAACTCGCGCGCGCTGTTCGCGTCCTCCGCGGTAGTGACCACATGCCCTTCGTCGCCAAGAATTTCGGACAGCAATTCCCGGATGCCCATTTCGTCGTCAACGACCAGAATGTTTGCCATGGGTGCGCCTCTTTTTCAGTGCGGGGACTGCGCAGTGCAGAAATTGTAATTTTTGCAACTACACTTGTCAAACATAATCAATCCGAGAGCTTCACCAATAAAATCAGGACCTTGGCGCCCGGAATACCCTTGCGATTCTGCAACTCGATGCGGCCGCCGTGTTCCTCGACTATCTTTTTGACGACCGCCAGGCCCAGCCCGGTGCCTTTCGGCTTCGACGTCACATAGGGCTCGAAAGCGCGGGACAGGAGTTTTGCATCGAATCCGGGACCGTTGTCGGAAACTGACAAACGAACTGCCGTGCGCGCCGTTCCATCGGCATCCGGATAATGCACCGCTTCCGTGGCAATCACGATTTCCGGCATGGCAGCGCGCGGGGATTCGGTGATCGCATCTTGTGCATTTTGCAAGAGGTTGTGTACCACCTGTCGCATTTGGGTTGCATCACCGAGGACGCGGGGCAGGTTCGGCTGCAAATGGGTCCGTATCGCGTCCGAAAATGCCCCGCCCGCGTACAGTTCGAGGATTTCGGCGACCAATCCATTCAGATCGAGCGGCGCGAGCTGGGGCGGCGGCGTGCGCGCATAGTCGCGGAAATTGTCGACCATTTGTTGCATGGCCACCACCTGGTTGACGATGGTGTTGGTACCCCGTTCAAGCAGCGCGGCGTCGGCGCCCTCGAGCTTGGCCTGCAGCTTCATCATCAGCCGCTCCGCCGACAGCTGGATCGGCGTCAGCGGGTTCTTGATTTCGTGCGCGAGCCGGCGGGCCACCTCGGCCCAGGCTATCGATCGCTGGCCCGAGATGACTTCCGTGATGTCATCGAACACCACCACATGACCGGTGCCGGATCCCACCGGCAGCGTCGAGCCGCGGGCCAGCAGCGTGATCTCGCCGTCCGAGTTCTGGCCGAGGACGCGGCGCGGGATCTCGATCTGCTGCTGCCAGTACTGCCCGTCGCCGCCGTCCTCGTCGCCTGCCCATTGTGCGCGCTGCCGGGTAAACGCGCGGATCACCGGCTCGCCGAAAGCCGCCAGCCCTGCGACGCCGGTGACGGGCTGTCCGAGGAAGGGCATCAGGTCCTGCTGCAGGATGCGGCCGGACGATGCGTTGAAGGTCACCAGCCGCCAGTGGTCGTCCAGCACCATCACGCCGGCCGACAGGTTGGCCAGTACCGACTCGAGATAGGCCTTGGCGTCTTCCAGCGCGCGCCGGTTGCGTTCGACGGCCTCGCGTGCATCCGCCAGCTGCATGGTCATCGCGTTGAAGGACTGCGTCAGCGTGCCCAGCTCGTCGGACGTGGCCACGATCGGGCGCGGCGACAGGTTGCCCTCGGCCACCGCCTTCGTACCCTCGGCCAGCAGCAGCAGCGGCTGCGCGAGATCCGTCGCCAGCAGAAAGGCGCTGACCATCGCGGCAAACACTGCCAGCAGCAGGACCAGGGTCAGCGTGACGAGGTAGAACTGCCGCAGCCCGGAGCGCGCCAGCGCCCGCTCCTGGTACTCGCTGAAGGCCACGCGCAGCGCCTCCGCGTTGGCCGCCAGCTGCTCCGGCACCGGTTGCAGTATCTGCAGGTAGCGCTGCTGTCCGCGCAGGCTTTGCAGCGAGCCGTCGCCGCGGATGACGACGATCACGCGCAGGCGCAGGCGTTCGCCCGGGCCGGCAGCCGCGCCGCCGTCGGCCGGCACGCCCTCGATCGCGCCATATCCGCCCATCGACCGGGCACGCGCCAGCATTGCCGGCGACGGCATGTCGGGCAGCAGGTTCGACAGCTTGCTGCTGGTCGATGCAATGACGGATCCGCGCGACGACATGACCAGCGCGTCGTCCAGCTTTTCGCGCTCAATGACATCCGACAGCCGGGCCGCGATGGTGTCGTCCGACATTTCGGACAGGTCGACGGCGATGCCGCGCGCCTTCAGCCGCAAGTCCTGCAGCGAAGACTCGAGCGCGGTCCGGCCCAGCTTCAGGCCCGACTCGAGCGCCGACTCGACCTGCACGTTGAACCAGGATTCGATCGAGCGCGACACGAACTGCACCGAGACCATGTAGATCACAATGCCCGGCACGATGCCCATCAGCGCAAAGTTCATCACCAGCCGTGACATTAGCCGCGAGCCGAAGCGGCCGCGCCGGTAGCGGCTGTAGAGCCGGCCGAGGAGCAGGCAGACCACGGTAAACAGGCCGATGCCGACCGCGATGTTGGTGCCGAGGATCCACGAGTAGTATTCGTCGAACAGCTGCGTATCGCCGCTGGCGGCGGCCAGCAGGAAAAGCAGTCCGCCCACGGTGGCTGCCGACGCCAGCAGCAGGTAGCGGAGCGCGCGCCTCATCGGCCGTCGGCGCGGAAGGCGAAGCGCGTCCAGCCCGATGACATGCGCCAGTCGCCGCTGCCCATTGCGCTGACCTGGATGGGTTTGGGCAGCTGCGAGACATCCAGCGACATCTGCACCGCCACCGTGTAGGTAGCATCGCGCTGCAGCGCTGCGCTGTCGACGATGGTCCAGCGGCCGGGACGGCGCAGCAGCGCCAGCATGTCGTCGAGGCGCGCAAAGTTGCGATGCAGGCTGCCATCGATCGAAGCCCGGTACTGCTGCGTCAGCAGATTGTAGGACAGGCGTATCCTGCGCGTGGCCTTCGCCGCCACTTCGTCGAACCAGTACCAGCGCGGGCGCGATACTTCGACCTGCAGATTGAAATACAGCGGCACGCCGGCCATCAACGCGTCCTCCAGGGAGCGCGTCAGGTCGACCGTGAAATTCGACGACAGCCGGTAGCCGTCGTCGGTTGCCTCGAGCGACGCCTCGATCAGCTCGATGCCCTCAGCGGCCCGCGCCCCCGCAGGTGCGAATGCCAGCAGCGAGCTTAGACAAAAAGCAAGTAACAGTCGAAGGATCACGCAGGCAGGCAGGACGATGCCAGTGGGAAAAGATTAGACCGATAGTATCAAACCGCCGGCTTCTCGAGTAGCGCATAGAAAAGCCCGTCATGGTCGCTGTATTCGCCCGATGTCGGCAGCAATTGTCCCGGTGCGGCAAGCAGGGACGCGCCATGCCGTTGCACCATGCGCTGTGCCTGCTGTTCGGATTCCTCCGGCCACAGCGAGCAGGTGGCCAGCAGCAGCCGCCCGCCGGGCTTGAGCAGCGACCACAGGTTGTCGAGAATCGCGGCCGACAGTTGCGACAGCCGGGCGCTGTCAGTCGGCCGCCGCAGCCAGCGGATGTCCGGATGCCGTCGCACGATGCCCGATGCCGTACAGGGCACGTCGGCCAGGATCCGGTCAAAGGGCCGGCCATCCCACCAGTCCCGTGCCCGCGCATCGCCGGTGCGCAGTTCGGCTGCCAGTGCCAGCCGCGACAGGTTCTGCTCGACTCGCACCAGACGTTCGCCATCCTGGTCGAGCGCGACCAGGTCGACATCGGCCAGTTCCAGCAAGTGGCCGGTCTTGCCGCCGGGCGCGGCGCAGGCGTCCAGCACACGCATCCCCGCTTCCGGCGCCAGCAGCGGCGCGGCGAGCTGGGCGGCGGCGTCCTGCACCGAGACGTCGCCGTCGTCGAACCCGGGAATCTCGCCGACCGGGCGCGGCCGGCCAAGCCTGACCGCGACCGGCCCGATGCGATGCGCATCGATGTCCAGCGACGCCAGCCGCGCGAGGTAAGCGTCGATGGACGTGCGACGGACGTTCACCCGCAGCGTCAGCGGCGGCTGATGGTTGCCCGCATCGAGCACCGCCGTCCAGTCGTCGGGCCACGCCAATCGCGCCGCATCGACCCACCACGACGGATAGTTCCAGCGCGCCTCGTCGTCCTGCATCACGGCGGCCAGCAGCGTGGCGCGCTCGCGCAGAAAGCGCCGCAGTACCGCGTTGACCATGCCGCGCGCGCGGGCCAGTTCGCGATCGGCGGCACAGGCATCGACGGTCTGGTCGACCAGCGTATGCGGCGCATAGGCCGGCACCTCCTCGGACGCCAGCGCCAGCGCGCAGCACAGCAGCGCCTTCAGCCGTGGCGGCGACGGCGGGCGATCGGCCAATTTCTTCAGCAAAGCGCGTGCCTCGCCCCAGCGGCGCAAGCTGCGATAGGCAATGTCCTGGATGGCGCCGCGCGCGGCCGGCGACATCGGGCGCGACGCGAACACACCGGACAACGCGCGCGGCAGCGCATTGCCCGCCTCGACCTCGGCCAGCGCGCGCGCCGCCCCGGCCAGCGCGTGGGCCAGCGATTCCTGGGCAAGCTTCATGCGGGCAGCTTCTCCGACAGGCTGGCCAACCAGAGCTCGAGGTCGGCGAACACGGGCGCCGCACCAATCTCGTTGAACAGCTCGTGGTACAGCTGCGGGTAGACATGCTGCGCGGACTGCGCCGCCGGCAGTCGGCGGAAAAAGGCGTCGCTGCCGGCCGGATCGACCAGCCGGTCGTCGCCCGATACAAGCAGCAGCGTCGGCAGCGCAAGCGACGCGGCGCCCCGTTGCGCGATGTCGATCGCTTCCAGCATCGCGCACAGCAGGCGCGCGCTGATCTTGTTGTGCACCAGCGGATCGTCGAGGTAGGCGCGGACCACCGCCGCGTCATGCGACAGGAAGCGCGCGGGCAGGCCGTTGGGTAGAGCGAGGCCCGGCGCCAGCGCGCGCATCAGTTTCAGCAGCAGGCGCTGGCCGCCGCCGAGCCGCAGCCCGAGCGCCGGCGAGGACAGGATCAATGCCGACAGCGGCGCCCGCCGCTCGACTGCAAAGCGCGCGGCCAGCAGGCCGCCCATGCTGTGGCCGAGCAGGACCGGCGGGGCCGCGTGCGGCGAGAGCCGCCAGTCTTCGAGTACGGCTTGCGCGTCGGCCAGCAGGGTGTCGCTGCCCGACACGTCGCCGCGCGCGCCATCCGACAGCCCGTGTCCGCGCTGGTCATAGCGGCGCACCGCATAGCCGCGCTCGGTGAAGAAGCGCGCCACGTGTGCGTAGCGTCCCGCATGCTCGCCAAGTCCGTGCATCAGCAGCAGGCTGCCGCGGTGTGCGCCGGCCGGCAGGTCGTCGCGAACGAACAGCCGGCAGCCGTCGGGCAGTGTCAGCATCTTGCCCGGCGGTCGCATCGCTTCCCGCATCAGACGCCCCACATCACGAACGCCTGCTCGCGGTGTGCCGCTCGCAGCATTTCCAGCAGCGGGTAAGCGCGCGTGCCGAAGCTCACGTAATCGCCGCGCACCGCGTCGTCGTCCTGCTCGTCGGCCGGCCGGCCGGCGGCCTCATGCTGGGCCGCCTGCGCCTCCTTGCGATCCGTGATCTCGGCTTCGATGCGGTGAATCGCTGCGCCGGTTTCTTCGGCAGTGATGACGCCGCGCTCGACGCTCTTGCCCAGCAGGTCGAGGATGGGCCGGGCATGGGTTTCGTACATCAGCACCTCGGCCGCTGCCTTGGATTTGAAAGTGACCAACATGATGACCTCGTCAAACGAAATGGGATGAACTGAACATAGCACGCTTGCGCCGGCACCGGCAGCCTTGCCGCGCCCTCAGGGAAGCGCTGCGGACAGCGCCGGTGCCGTGCGGTTCTTGCCCGCCAGGAACATCGCCAGGGCCGCCGTCTGCAGCACGACGTAGCAGGCCATCGCCAGCCGCATCGCATCGACCGCGGACAGGCCGAGGTGGGCGAACAGGTCGATCAGCAGGCCGATACCCCATTGCACGGAAAAGGCGCCGATGAACAGCGTCAGGTTGAATGCGCTGTTGGCGCGCCCGGCCAGCGACGGCGGGAACGCAAGACTGACATGCGTCTGCGCCAGCGTGGTCACCGTGATCATCAGCCCGAACACAATCCACAGCAACCAGCTCCAGCCGAACGGCAGCAGGATCATCAGGCACTGCACGAACACCGAACCCGCAAGGCCGATCGCTACCACGCGCAGCACCGGCAGGCCGGGGCGCTTGCCATAGGCCACGTGGCGCGGCGCCCACCACGACAGCCCGAGGTAGGACAGCATCAGGCAGAAATTGAACGCGAACAGCGCACGCGAGGCTTCCTGCACCGACATCCCCAGCACGGTCACCATCCACGGACCGGCCCACAGCGACTGGATCGCCATGAAGCCCCCCTGATGCACTGCGCCGAGCACCGCCATGCGCCGGAAGTACGGGTCGCGGAAAATTTCGGCATAGCCGTGGTCGCCCGGCGCCGCCGCCGAGTCGCCGGCGGCCATCGCCCGTTCGACATCGCGCAGGCGCGTGAACACGAGCAGCGCCGCTGCCAGCAACGCCAGCGCAATGCCCCAGAACACCATCCGCCACCCGACCCGGGGCAGCAGCATCGCCACCGGGACCGTCGACGACAGCGCGCCGATCGTGCCCGACACCAGCATCCAGCTGGCGAGCTGGCTCTGCCGCTCGGGTGCGTACCAGCCGCGGTAGGCCTTCAGTGCCGCCATCAGGCAGGCCGAGACGCCGACGCCGATCAGGGCGCGGCCGCACCACAGGCCGGCCAGCGACGAACTCGACGCAAAGATCGCCGCGCCCAGCGCCGCGAACAGCAGCAGCGCCGACTCGATGCGGCGTGCGCCGTAGCGGTCGAGCCAGACGCCGATCGGCAACTGCATGCAGCCGAAGCCGACGAAGTAGGCCGAGGACAGCAGGCCGAGGTCGGCATTGCTGAGGTCTAGATCGGTCATCAGTGCCGGTGCGATCACAGCATTGATGGCACGCAAGGCATAGGAGAGGAAATACGCGGCGGCGAACACCGCAACCACACGCAGGGCCGTCCTGCCCTCAAGGTAGGATCCGCCCTCGACCATGTCAGCGCAGCGCGAACGACCCGAGGAAAGTATCGGCCGCTTCGGCCGTCAGCGCATCGGCCGGGCCGAGCGCCACCGCCTGGAACACGCGCTCGCCTCGCTGCGCGAAACGGGCGTGCATGGCGACCGGCCGCTTCCCCGGGCCGGCATGGCCGCGCGCCGTCACCTCGACCGCCGGCGTACCGCCGTCAAGCACGACAGCGCGCTCCTGCCGCTGGCTGGCGCCGATGTTGCGCAGCATCGCTTCCTGCATGGCGGCCAGGGCCGCGCTGCGCTGTGCGGCGTCCGGCACGCGGGCACTGGCCACCGCATAGCTGACGCCGTCGACCTCGGCAGCCGTCATGCTCATCTCGACTTTCAGTCCGTTCAGGTCCACCGGACGGGCAAAGGTCGTCGGCTTGGCCGGCAGCAGCACCGAGTACGGCGCATCGCTGCCGCGCACTTCGCGCCAGTTCAGCGCAGGGTTGCATGCGGCCAGCGCCGCCAGCAGGCCGGCGACGGCAAGCAGGCGCAGGGGCTTAAGGGGACGCAGAGAGCTCGGAGGGCGCGGCGGCCGGTTGAAAAGTGTGGGCATGCCGCGATGGTATCAGCCCGCCATGCCAGGCGGGCGGAAGCCTCAGCGGCTCGGCGCGGGCTGCAGCGCGCGCCGGTACTGTATGGCCTCGGCCGCCTGCGCGCTGCCGATGCCGTCGGTGCCTGCGAGGTCGGCGATGGTGCGGGCCACTTTCAGCACGCGGTGGTAGGCACGCGCCGACCAGTCGAACTTGTCGATGGCCGTGCGCAGCAGTCCCGCAGCATCGGCATCGGGACGGCAGTGGCGCTCGATCCCGGCCGCATCGAGCAATGCATTGGCCTTGCCCTGGCGTGCGATCTGGCGCTGCCGGGCCTGCGCGACGCGGGCCGCGACCGTGGCCGAGGGCTCGCCGTCGGCCGCGCCCAGCATATGGTCGGCGGTCGTGGCGGGCACGCTGAGCTGCAGGTCGATGCGGTCGAGCAGCGGGCCCGAGATGCGTCCTTGATAGCGCGCGATCGCGTCCGGCGAACAGCGGCACGGGCGTTTCGGATGACCGAGGTAGCCGCACGGACAAGGATTCATGGCCGCCACCAGCTGGAAGCGGCAGGGAAAGTCGGTCTGGCGCGCCGCGCGCGAGATCGTGATGTGGCCGGACTCCAGCGGCTCGCGCAGCACCTCGAGCACCTTGCGGTCGAACTCGGGCAACTCGTCGAGGAACAGCACGCCGTGGTGGGCAAGCGAGATCTCGCCCGGACGCGGCACGCCGCTGCCACCGACCAGCGCCACGGCCGAGGCCGTGTGGTGCGGCGCGCGGAACGGCCGCTGCCGCCAGCGCTCGGCGCAAAAGCTGCCGGCAATCGACTGCAGCGACGCCGTCTCCAGCGCCTCTGTGTCGCTCATCGCAGGCAGCAGTCCCGGCAGGCGGCTGGCCAGCATCGACTTGCCCGCGCCGGGCGGGCCGACCATCAGCAGGCTGTGGGCGCCGGCGGCGGCGATCTCGACCGCGCGCCGCGCCTCGGCCTGTCCGCGCACGTCGGCGAAGTCCGGATGCCAGACCGGCTGCGAGCCGGTAGGCGAGGTCGCTCGCGCCAGCCGTGCCGCCGCATCCTTGCCGGAAAAATGCGCGACCACCTGCAGCAGGCTGTCGGCCGGGTAGACCTCGGCCTCCGGCACCAGCGCGGCCTCGGCGGCATTCGCGCGCGGCAGGATGAAGCCGCGCCGGCGCCCCGTGCCGGCAGCATGCATGGCCACGCTCATCGCCAGCGCTGCGCGCACCGGCCGCAATTCGCCGGAGAGCGACAACTCGCCGGCGAATTCATAGTCGTCGAGCGCAGCGGCGGGCAATTGCCCGGAGGCGGCCAGGATGCCGAGTGCAATCGGCAGATCGAAACGGCCCGACTCCTTCGGCAGGTCGGCCGGGGCGAGGTTGACGGTAATGTGGCCGGGCGGGAATTCGAAGCCGGCATTGTGAAGTGCCGCGCGCACGCGGTCGCGGGATTCCCGGACTTCGATATCGGCTAGTCCGACTATCGCAAATGTGGGCAGTCCATTTGCCAGATTCACCTCGACCGTAACCTCGGGCGCCTGCATGCCCGCAATGGCACGGCTGCGGAGGACGGCCAGCCCCACGCGGGAATCAGCCTTGCTGCTGCGCTTCCAGTTCGGCCACCCGCTTTTCGAGCGCCTCGAGCCGCGCGCGGGTGCGGGCCAGCACCTCGGCCTGCACCTCGAATTCCTCGCGCGTCAGCAGGTCGAGTTTGGAAAAGCCCTGGTTCAGCATCGCGCGCAGGTTCTTCTCCACATCTCTGGCCGGCGATTGCTGCAGAACCTGATGAATCTTGTCTTGCAACTCAGAAAGAAAACTCGGCTTGGCAGTCACGGGCAAATCATCCTAGCGCACCAATTTGAGGCGGATGCCCTCGGCTGGTGCAATACGCCGCGGGCAATGAAAGCTCATGACCCAGATGCTAGCGAAATTGAACGAATTGGCAAGTCTTTACTGTGTTCGCGCTTGGCACACGTCCTGCTTAGTTGCTTTCAGCCACCACGCGCTGCGTGCGTCGACTGCATTTATCCAAGCCAACCCGACCCATAGGAAAGCCAATGAAAAAACTGATTCTTGCCAGCGGCGTCGTCGCTGCGTTCTCGGGCTCTTTGGCGCAGGCTCAAGAAGCTGCCGCTCCCGACCATCAATTCGCGTTCAACGTCGGGGCTACCTCGGATTACCGGTTCCGCGGCATCTCGCAGTCGCGCCTGAAGCCGGCCGTGTTTGCGGGTGCAGACTACACCCACACGCCGACCGGCTTTTATGCCGGCAGCTGGGCTTCGACGATCAAATGGATCAAAGACTCGGGCGCATCCGACGGTGCCTATGAAATCGATTTTTACGGCGGCAAACGTGGCGAGGTCGGCGGCGTCTCCTACGACGCTGGTGTCATTACCTACCAATATCCGGGCAATACGCTCGGCAATGTGTCGGGCTTTGCCAATGCAAACACTACCGAGGCCTATGTCCAGTTCGGCTATGGTCCTGCGTACGTCAAATACAACCATGCGCTGACCAACTTCGTTGGCAACATCGACAGCAAGGGCAGCAACTACATCGATCTCGGCGCGAACTTCGATGTCACGGACGGATACATCCTCAACCTCCACTACGGCATGCAGAAGGTCAAAAATGGCCCCGCTTACGACTACAGTGACTGGAAGATCGGCGTGACCAAGGACTTTGGCCTCGTCGTCGCTGCCGTCGCAGTGGTGGGAACGGATGCCAGCAAGACCGCATACGACTTTGGCGGCAGAGGCTACCTCGGCAAGACCGGTGCCGTGCTGACCCTTACCAAGAACTTCTGATCCACCACCAAGAGGCTGAAATGAAACTCATCACTGCCATCATCAAGCCGTTCAAGCTCGATGAAGTGCGCGAGGCCCTGTCGGCGATCGGCGTGCAGGGCATCACCGTCACCGAGGTCAAGGGCTTCGGCCGCCAGAAGGGTCATACCGAGCTCTACCGTGGCGCCGAGTACGTGGTCGACTTCCTGCCGAAGACGAAAATCGAGGCAGCCGTGGACGACGCCATCACCGAGCGCGCGATCGAGGCGATCGAGAACGCCGCCCGCACCGGCAAGATCGGCGACGGCAAGATCTTCGTCTACGACCTGCAGCAGGTCGTCCGTATCCGTACGGGTGAAACCGGCAAAGAAGCACTCTAAGGGGATTCGACATGAAAAAATGGTTCACCAGCCTTGTGAGCGCCGGACTGCTGATGTTCGCCATCGGTCTCGCGCCCGCCGCATCGGCTGAAGATGCGATACCTGCCGCTGCCGCGCCGGCGGTCGAGGCGCCCGCCGCTACCGCTCAGGCAGCCGCGGCCGACGGAGCGGCACCTGCAGCCGCGCCTGAAGTCCACAAGGGTGACGTGGCGTGGATGATGGTCGCCACGCTGCTCGTCATCATGATGAGCATTCCGGGCCTCGCTCTGTTCTACGGTGGCCTCGTGCGCGCGAAGAACATGCTTTCCGTGCTGATGCAGGTGCTCATGGTGTTCTCGCTGATCTCCGTGTTGTGGGCGGTCTATGGGTACTCGCTGGCATTCGGCGGCGAAGGCGTGTTCATCGCCGACATGTCGAAGGCCTTCCTGTCCGGCGTGAATGGCACGACACTCTCCGACACCTTCACCGAGAACGTGAAGCTGCCCGAGTACGTGTTCATCGCCTTCCAGTCGACGTTCGCCGCCATCACCTGTGCGCTGATCGTCGGTGCTTTCGCCGAGCGCATCAAGTTCTCCGCCGTGCTGATCTTCTCGGTGCTGTGGTTCACGTTCTGCTACCTGCCGATCGCCCACATGGTCTGGGGCGCGGGCGGCTACCTGCTCGGCAAGGGCGCGCTCGACTTTGCCGGCGGCACCGTCGTGCACATCAATGCGGGCGTGGCCGGTCTGGTGGGTGCCTACCTCGTAGGCAAGCGTATCGGCCTTGGCCGCGAGTCGATGGCACCGCACAGCCTGACCCTGACCATGGTCGGTGCGGCGATGCTGTGGGTGGGCTGGTTCGGCTTCAACGCAGGTTCCAACCTCGAAGCGACGTCGGGTGCTGCACTAGCCTTCGTCAACACCCTGGTCGCACCGGCTGCTGCGGTGCTGGCCTGGTGCGCGGGCGAAGCGCTCATGAAGGGCAAGGCGTCGATGCTGGGCGCGGCCTCGGGTGCAGTCGCCGGTCTGGTTGGCATCACCCCGGCCTGCGGCACGGTCGGCCCAATGGGCGCGATCATCATCGGTCTTGTCTGCGGCTTCGTCTGCCTGTGGGGTGTCAACGGTCTCAAGCGCATGCTGGGTGCAGACGACTCGCTGGACGTGTTCGGCGTGCATGGCATCGGCGGTATCGTCGGCGCCATTCTGACTGGAGTGTTCAGTGCGCCCGGCCTGGGCGGCACCGGTGCCGAGGACTTCGCGATTGGCCACCAGATCATGGTGCAGCTCGAAGGCGTGGTGATCACCATCGTCTGGTCAGCTGTCGTTGCCTACGTCGCGTTCAAGCTGGTCGACATGCTGGTCGGCCTGCGCGTGACCGAAGAAGAAGAGCGCGAAGGCCTCGACATCTCCAGCCACGGCGAAACCGCCTACCGCTAGCAAGCGCTTCGATCTCCTCGGCAGCACCGGCCCGTTCGCACCGGGCCACGGGAAACGCCCTCCACGGAGGGCGTTTTTCGTTGGCAATCCCGTCCCGGGCCGAGTGCGGGGCGAACCCGGCAGCGCCGGCAGCGGCGCGACCGGGATCTCGGGCGGGGATGGGATTCCGTTAGAATCAAGCCCCCGGTGCGAGGTCGCACCGATGACATTCATAAGGCTTTTTCCATGGTTCCCCATCTGGTCACGGCCCTGAACGGCCCGTTGCTCGAACTCGAAAAGAAGATCCTCGACGCGACGCCGGCGATCGAGCGCTGGTTCCGCCTCGAATGGCAGGAGCACACGCCGCCGTTCTACTGCTCGGTCGATCTGCGCAATTCCGGCTTCAAGCTCGCGCCGGTCGATACCAACTTGTTCCCGGGCGGCTTCAACAACCTCGCGCCGGAGATGCTGCCGCTGGCGGTCCAGGCGGCAATGGCGGCCATCGAAAAATACTGCCCGGACGCGCGCAACCTGCTGCTGATCCCGGAAAAGCACACCCGCAACACCTTCTACCTGCAGAACGTCGCGCGGCTGATGCAGATCTTCCGCCAGACCGGGCTCAACGTGCGCCTCGGCACGCTGGCCGACGACATTACCGAGCCGACCACGCTCGAACTGCCGGACGGCAGCACGCTGACGCTTGAGCCGCTCGAGCGCTCGGCCAACGGCCGCCGGCTCGGCCTGAAGAACTTCGATCCCTGCACCATCCTGCTCAACAACGACCTGTCGGCCGGCATTCCGCCGGTCCTCGAGAACCTGCACGAACAGACCCTGCTGCCGCCGCTGCATGCGGGCTGGGCCGTGCGGCGCAAGACCAACCATTTCGCCTCCTACGACGATGTGGCCAAGAAGTTCGGCAAGCTGATCGACGTCGATCCGTGGATGGTCAATCCCTATTTCGCGAAATGCACCGGGATCAATTTCCACGAGCGCACCGGCGAGGACTGCCTCGCGCAGAACGTCGATACGCTGCTGGCCAAGATCCGCAAGAAGTACAAGGGGTACGGCATCAAGGAGACGCCGTTCGTGATCGTGAAGGCCGATGCCGGCACCTACGGCATGGGTATCATGACCGTGCGCGATGCCAGCGAGGTCAAAGACCTGAACCGCAAGCAGCGCAACAAGATGTCGGTGGTCAAGGAAGGCCTCGAGGTGTCGGACGTGATCCTGCAGGAGGGCGTGCATACCTTCGAACACATCAACGACGCCGTCGCCGAGCCGGTGGTCTACATGATCGACCGCTATGTGGTCGGCGGCTTCTATCGCGTGCATGCCGAACGCGGCATCGACGAGAACCTGAACTCGCCGGGCGCGCATTTCGTGCCGCTGGCGTTCGCGCAGCAGCACGCGCTGCCCGATCTGGCGGCCAAGCCGGGCACCGCGGCGCCGAACCGGTTCTACATGTATGGCGTGGTGGCGCGGCTGGCGCTGCTGGCAGCGTCGCTGGAAATCGAGAAGACCGACCCGAACCCGGAAGTGTACTGAGCGTGAAGGTTGCCGCATGAAGATCGCATTTGCCGCCGACCCGCTATCGGGCTTTAATTTGAAGAAGGACTCGACCTACGCCATGATGCGCGAGGCGCACGCGCGCGGCCACGAGCTGTACGCGTTCGGCCACGCGGACATGATCGTTGCCGACGGCCGCGTGCTGGCGAGCGTGTCGCGCATCGCGCTCACCGGCGAGACCGGCAGCTGGTTTCGCGTCGACGAGCGGCTGCTGCGGCCGCTGTCGGACTTCGACGTCGTGGTCGAGCGTACCGACCCGCCGTTCAACATGGAATACATCTACGCGACCTACCTGCTGGAGCTGGCCGAGTCCCAGGGAGCGCGCGTGGTCAACCGCCCGGCGGCGGTCCGCAACCATAATGAAAAGCTGGCCATCACGGGCTTCACCCAATTCACCGCGCCCACGCTGGTGACCAGCGACGCGGCGCAGGTGCGCGCCTTTCACGCCGCGCAGCGCGATATCATCCTCAAGCCTCTGGACGGCATGGGCGGGGCCGGCATTTTCCGCGTGCGCGACGATGGCATGAATCTCGGCGCGATCATCGAAACGCTCACGGCCAACGGTACCCGCACCATCATGGTCCAGCGCTATCTTCCCGAGATCGTCGACGGCGACCGCCGCGTGCTGCTGATCGGCGGCCGGGTCGTGCCCTTTTGCCTGGCGCGCGTGCCGCAGGCGGGCGAGGTGCGCGGCAATCTCGCCGCCGGCGGCACCGGCATTGCGATGCCGATCTCGGCGCGCGAGCGCGAGATCGGCGAGGCGCTCGCGCCGGTCTTGCTGGAACGTGGCCTCTTGCTGGTAGGATTGGATGTCATCGGCCAATGTCTGACCGAGATCAACGTGACCAGCCCGACCTGTTTCCAGGAAATCATGCAGCAAACGGGCTTCGACGTTGCCGGCATGTTCATCGACGCGCTGGACCACCTGAAAAACAACTAACCCTGCCCGCCATGGTCGGCATACTGTTACTGACGCACGCGCCGCTGGGCCGCGCCTTCATTGAGGCGGCCACCCATGTTTTCCGCAGCCTGCCCGAGCGGCTGGAGGCGATCGACGTGCTGGCCGACCAGAGCACGGAAGAGGTCCGTCGCCTCGCGCAGGGGGCGATCGCGCGCATCAATGACGGCTCGGGCGTGCTGGTCATCACCGACGTGATGGGCGGCACGCCGAGCAATTGCACGCTGTCGCTGTGCGACCCCGGCACCGTCGAGGTCATCGCCGGCATCAGCCTGCCGATGCTGCTGCGCGCCATCACCTACCGTCACAATACGCTCGACGTGGCGGTCGAGATGGCGCTGGCCGGCGGACAGAACGGCGCCTGCCGCGTCGACCATCGCGTGCGGCTCTCTCCCACCTGAACCCCGGATAACAACAACCATGATCAGCAGGGACATCGACATCATCAACAAGCTCGGCCTGCACGCCCGTGCATCGGCCAAGCTGACCCAGCTCGCCGCCAAATACCGGAGCGAGGTCTGGCTCACGCGCAACGAGCGGCGCGTGAATGCGAAATCGATCATGGGCGTGATGATGCTGGCCGCCGGCAAGGGCTCGACCGTGACGCTGGAGACCGAGGGGCCCGACGAGCAGGAATGCTTCGAGGCGCTGGTCGCGCTGATCGAGGCGCGTTTCGGCGAGAGCGAGTAGGGCGGCGGTCATGGCCTCGTTCACACTGCACGGCATTCCGGTCTCGCGCGGCATCGCGATCGGCCGCGCGCACCTGCTCAAGCCGGCGGCGCGCGATGTCCGGCACTACCTCGTGCCGGAGGAGCGGGTTGAGGCCGAGGTGCGCCGGCTGACCGAGGCGATCGCCGCGGTCAATGCCGAGCTGCAGGCGGTACGGCGCGACTTGCCGGCCGACGCGCCGTCCGAACTGGCGGCGTTCATCGACGTCCATGCGCTGATCCTCGCCGACCCGATCATCGCCGAGCACCCGTTGAAGATCATCCGCAGCCGCCACTACAACGCCGAGTGGGCGCTGCTGTCGCAGATCGACGAATTGTCCGCCCAATTCGACGAGATCGAGGATGCCTACCTGCGCGAACGGAAGAACGACATCCTGCAGGTCGGCGAGCGCATCCTGAAGGTGCTGACCGGCAGCGCCGGATCCCTGCCCGCCACCGAACCGGCGGCGCCCGGCGACTACGCGCCGCAAATGATCGTCGTCGCGCACGACATCTCGCCGGCCGACATGCTGCAGTTCCGCGACCGCGCCTTCGTCGGCTTTGTGACCGACCTCGGCGGACAGAATTCGCACACCGCGATCGTCGCGCGCAGCCTCGACATTCCGGCGGCCGTCGGCATGGCCAACGCGTCGTCGCTGATCAGCGAGGACGACTGGATCATCATCGACGGCGATGCCGGCATCGTGATCGTCGATCCGGCGCCCGTCGTACTCGAGCAGTACCGCAGCGCGCAGACGAAACTGCTGCGCGAGCGCAAGAAGCTGGGCAAGCTGAAGAAGACGCCGGCGGTCACGCGCGACGGCACGTTCATTCACCTGCTGGCCAATATCGAACTGCCCGAGGATTGCGCCAGCGCGCTTGATGCCGGCGCGGTCGGCGTGGGACTGTTCCGCTCCGAGTTCCTGTTCATGGGGCGCACCGGCCATGGCGGCAAGTTGCCGTCGGAAGACGAGCAGTTCGAGTCCTACCGCAAGGCCGTGACGGCGATGAAGGGGCGGCCGGTCACGATACGCACGCTCGACGTGGGCGCCGACAAGCCGCTCGACAAGGACGAGGAGACTGCGCTGAACCCGGCGCTGGGCCTGCGCGCGATCCGCTACTGCCTGTCCGAGCCGCAGATGTTCCTCACGCAGCTGCGCGCGATCCTGCGCGCATCGGCGTATGGCCCCATCAACCTGCTGGTACCGATGCTGGCGCATGCGTTCGAGATCGACCAGACACTGTCCCTGATCGCGCAGGCCAAGCAGCAGCTGCGCGATGCCCGGCACAAGTTCGACGAGGGCATTCGGGTCGGCGCGATGATCGAGATACCGGCCGCTGCGCTCACGTTGCCGCTGTTCGTCAAGCGCATGGATTTCCTGTCGATCGGCACCAACGACCTGATCCAGTACACGCTGGCGATCGACCGCGTCGACCACGAGGTTGCGCATTTGTACAACCCGCTGCATCCGGCGGTGCTGCAGCTGCTGGCCATGACGATCTCCGCCGGCGCGAAGGCCGGCATTCCGGTCGCGGTCTGCGGCGAGATCGCCGGCGACACCCGCCTGACTCGCCTGCTGCTCGGCCTCGGCCTGCGGGAGTTCTCGATGCACCCGGCGCAGCTGCTGGCGGTGAAGCAGGAAATCCTCGGCAGCGACCTCAGCCTGCTCGAGCCGGTGGCGAGGAAGGTGCTGAAGGTGTACGAGCCGGCGGCGATTGCGGAGGCGGTGGAGCGGCTTAGCCTCGTTTGACTCGCTCCACCGCTTTCGCTATCCTTCGCTCAATGCGCCGATTTGACCTTAGCTTGCGGGCGCAGGGGAACCTCCCGAACAAATACGGCTAAAGCGAGCTCGAATCGACAACGAATCAAGCCCGACAGCCAGTGCTTTCGGGCTTTTTTGTTGTTGATCCTGACATGACATCGATCGGCTTCGTCACACCCCAGTCCATGCATTTTGCCGAGCCGCTTCCCTTGCAGAGCGGCGCGATGCTGGCCGATTACACGCTGGTTTACGAAACCTACGGCGCGCTCAATGCCGACCGCTCGAATGCGGTCTTGGTCTGCCATGCGCTGAACGCGTCGCATCACGTGGCCGGCATCTACGAGGGGCAGCCGAAAAGCCTGGGCTGGTGGGACAACATGGTCGGCCCCGGCAAGCCGCTCGATACCGACCGCTACTTCGTCATCGGCGTCAACAACCCCGGCTCCTGCTTCGGCTCCACCGGTCCGATGCATGTCAATCCCGCCACCGGCAAGCCCTACGGCGCGTCGTTCCCTGTCGTGACCGTCGAAGACTGGGTGCATGCGCAGGCGCGGCTGGCCGACCGCTTGGGCATCCGCAAATTTGCCGCCGTGATGGGCGGCTCGCTTGGCGGCATGCAGGCGCTGGCCTGGAGCATGCTGTATCCGGAGCGCGTCGCGCACTGTCTCGTGATCGCATCGACGCCCAAGCTCTCGGCGCAGAACATCGCCTTTAACGACGTGGCGCGGCAGGCCATCCTGACCGATCCCGATTTCCATGCCGGCGATTTCTACTCGCATGGCGTGGTGCCGAAGCGCGGCCTGCGGGTGGCGCGCATGATTGGCCACATCACTTACCTTTCGGATGACGACATGGCCGAGAAATTCGGCCGCGATCTGCGCAACGCGGATTATCAGTTCGGCTTCGGCGTCGATTTCGAGATCGAATCCTACCTGCGCTATCAGGGCGACAAGTTTTCCGAGTATTTCGATGCCAACACCTATCTGCTGATCACGAAGGCGCTCGATTACTTCGACCCGGCGCGAGCGCACGGCGGCGATCTCGCCGCCGCGCTGGCCGGCACGCAGGCCGAGTTCCTGCTGGTGTCGTTCGGTACCGACTGGCGCTTCGCACCCGAGCGCAGCCGCGAGATCGTGCAGGCGCTGGTCCGGAACGAGCGCAACGTCACCTACGCCGAGATCGACGCGCCGCACGGGCATGATGCCTTCCTGCTCGACGATCCGCGTTATCTCGGTGTCGTGCGTTCCTACTATGACAAGATCTGGCGGCAGCTCGGCAGCGCCGCGGCCGCCGCGCCGGTGCACAAGGAGGCGGCATGATGGCCGAGCACGTGGTCGGCCTGCGCGCCGACTTGGCCTTCATCGCCCATTGGGTGGAGCCGGGCTCGCGCGTGCTCGACCTCGGCTGCGGCGACGGCGCGATGCTCGATTACCTGCAGCGTCACAAGCAGTGCCGCGGCTATGGCGTCGAGATCGACGACGCGAAAATACCGCGCTGCGTGCAGCGCGGCGTGAACGTGATCCAGCAGAACCTCGAGGATGGCCTGGCGATGTTCGCCGACGATGCCTTCGACACCGTGCTCTGCCTGTCCGCGCTGCAGATGATGAAGCACGTCGAGCAGGTATTGCGCGATATTGCGCGCGCAGGCAGCGAGGCCATTGTGTCGTTTCCGAACTTCGCGCACTGGCCGCATCGGCTGTCGCTGCTGACGGGCCGCATGCCGGTCTCCGAGAGCCTGCCTTACCAGTGGTACGACACACCCAATTTGCGCTGCGCGACCATTCGTGACTTCGAGGAACTTGCCCGCGAGGTCGGACTCGAAGTGCTCGAGTGCGTGGCGCTGGCCGAGGGCGGCAGTCCCGTCCGTTTCCTGCCGAACTGGCGCGGCAGCCTTGCCGTCTTCCGCCTGCGCAAACGAGCCGCATGAATCCGCCTGCCGATCCGACTCCCGCCCCCAGGCTGCTGCGTTCCAAACTGTTCTGGGTCAGCCTGCTGTACTTCTCCGAGGGTCTGCCGCTGGGTCTGTTCTTCGACCTGTTCCCGGTCTACTTCCGGCAGCAGGGCGTCGAGCTGAACAAGATCGGCCTGCTGAGCCTGCTCGGACTGTCGTGGACGCTGAAGTTCCTGTGGGCGCCGCTGATCGACTTCACGCGCCGCCACCGCTGGTGGATGGCGGCCGCCGACATCGGCATGGGCGCGGTGATGATCGTCTGCGCGCGCGAGGCCGGCTTCGGGCCGTGGGTGTGGGTCGCCATCGGCATCTTCACTGCGCTGTCGGCGACGAACGATATTGCCATCGACGGCTACACCATCGAGCGCCTGAACAAGCAGGAACTTGGCATCGCGAACGGCTTTCGCATCGGCTTCTACCGGGTCGGCATGCTGGCCGCCGGCATGCTGCTGTGGCTGTCCGATCAGGCCGGCTGGAACTTCACTTACGGCGCGGCGGCGGTACTGTTCCTTGCGCTGGCCATCGCCGCGTTGCTCGCGCCGCGCGAGCCGGAACGGCCGCCGCGCGAGACGCCGTCGAGCCTGAAGGGCGAACTGGCCGTGCTCGCAGGGCAGCCCCTGCTGCTGGCGGCGATCGTGCTGTTCGTCGGCGGCCTGCTGTGGCCGGTGGTTGCCGCATTCGATCCCGCATGGATCTCGGGCGTCAAGGGAGCGTCGTGGTTCAAGTCGGTGCCGGTGGCGCTGATCCTGCTGTCGGCCTGGCTGTTCTCGCGCGCGCTGCGCGGCCGGTCACAGGAACTGGCCGAAGCCTCCGAGCGCGGCCCGATGTTCGGCGCCATCGTGTCGCTGCTGAACCGCCGCCATGCGCTGATCCTGATCGGCTTCATCCTGATCTTCAAGCTGGCCGATTCGTCGATCGGTTTCATGATCAAGCCCTTCTGGGTCGACAGCGGCTTCACCAACACGCAGATCGGTCTGGTATCGGTCAACCTCGGCCTCGGCCTGTCGATCGCCGGCGGCCTGATCGGTGGCTGGTACACCGACCGGGTCGGCATCTTCCGGGCGCTGTGGGTCCTCGGCCTGTGGCAGGCGCTGTCCAATCTCGGCTACGTGGCGGCAGCGTTCCTGATCCCGGCCGCGCCTCAGGGTACCGATATCCCGCAGTCGCTGCAGGCGATCATGTACTCGGCCAGCGCCATCGAGTCGTTCACCGGCGGCTTGGGCACGGCGGCATTTCTCGCATTCCTGATGGCCATCGTGGACAAGTCGCGCGCGACGACCGAGTACGCGATCCTGTCATCGATCTTTGCCTTCTCGCGCTCGATCGCCGGCTGGGCCGGCGGCATCGGGGCCCACGAAATGGGCTATGCGAACTACTTCCTGCTGACCTTTGTGCTGGCCTTCCCGGCCTATGCGCTGCTGCCGTGGATTCGTATGATCCTTGTCGATCAGGAGGCGCGTACCGGCAAGGATGCGGCACCGGCCGTGGCTGCGGGCTGACCGTTTCGCCGGGACGACATGCGGTCAGTGATCGCTTGATCCGAACACAGCGTCGATCGAAGACGCCGTCAGCAGCTTGCTGGTCCACGCATCCAGCTGGTCTTCGCTCGCGGCATCAAGTTTTGTTTGCACCCAGTCCGGCAGTGCGCCGAAACGAACGTACATTTGTCGCCCGATCACTTGTGACTTGCCAGCGCGACGACCCTGCTCCAGACCCTGCTCCTGCCCTTCCTGCCTCCCCCTGGCCAGTCCTTCCTCGCGGGCAAGGCGCTCGATCGAGTTTACATAACGCATTTTGATTTTCTCCTCGAACTGCATCAGATCATTACGGAATCGTTGCTCGTACTCTGCGGGCAGTCGCATCATCCAGTCGATCATGGTGAACAGCCGGATGACCTGCTGCCGCTCAAAGCCGGTTTGGTATAAACGCTTGACCAATGTCCACTTGGCTGAATGCCGCGCCAGCGGATCATGACAGGTAGATTGGGTGGCCAGATGAGCCAGTGTCAGTACCGCAAATGGATTGCGGCTATCCTCGAGGCGGGACTCGCTACCTGACCAGTCCAGCAGCTTCGCAGTCGGGAAGTGCAAGCCGAGCCACTCTTCGCTGCCACCCCGGCGCGTCACGCGAACGAGCTTGTCAACCATGCGCTTGCCGACTTCCGCATCGCGAGTGACGGCACGCAGTTCCTGTTCGAGGAAAATCAGTGGCTGCGCCCAGTCGATCTGCGCATGGGCGTCGGGAAAATAGAAGGCCATGAAGTCGTCGAAGAAGTGCTCGATCGCTTCCTTCCACGGGCTGTCGTAATCGTCGGCCACTGTTCGCTCCGGGGCAGCCATCGCGGGCTGCGTCTGTCACGGATGCGAGCATCGCCAGGGCGCATCGGACGTTGGCGAATCGTGGCCACGCAACTCCCGCCGGCTTTGGGCGGCGCTGCACGACAGTTCAATGCCGTTGTTTTGAATACCCACTGCGCGGTCAGACCAACGGACGGAACCGGATCCTGTCAGCCTCGATGTCGCTACACTCTCGTTCCATGGAACAACCACTCTCGACGGGCTGCGTGTGCTGAACGCGCTGTGGTTCGGTTTTTTCGCCTGCGCGGCCGCGGCCGCCGGCTGGCGCGCGCTTGCGCACGGCGATCCGGCGGTTTTCGCCGCCATGGTGGAAAGCCTGTTCGCGATGGCGAAGCTATCGGTCGAGGTGATGATCCTGCTGTTCGGTACGCTGACGCTGTGGCTGGGCTTTCTGAAGATCGCCGAACGGGCGCTGCTGGTGCAGACGCTGGCACGCTGGCTGTCGCCGCTGTTTGCGCGGCTGATGCCGGAAGTGCCGAGCGGGCACCCGGCGCTCGGCCTGATCACGCTGAACTTCACCGCCAATGCGCTCGGCCTCGACAATGCCGCCACGCCGATCGGCCTGAAGGCCATGCGCGAGCTGCAGTCGCTGAACCCGCAGCCGGCGGTCGCCAGCAACGCGCAGATTCTGTTCCTCGTGCTGAATGCGTCATCGCTGACGCTGCTGCCGGTGTCGATCTTCATGTACCGCGCGCAGCAGGGCGCGCCTGATCCGACACTGGTGTTCCTGCCCATCCTCCTGGCGACCTCAGCCTCGACGCTGGCCGGCTTCCTGTCGGTCGCGCTGGTGCAGCGGTTGCGCTTGCGCGACCCGGTCGTGCTGAGCTGGCTGCTGGGCGCTGCCCTGCTGCTCGGCGGCTTCATCGCGCTGCTGGCCACGCTGTCGGCCGCCGCGCTGGCGTCGCTGTCGTCCGTGCTCGGCAATGCGGTGCTGTTCGGATTGATCCTGCTGTTCTTGCTGATGGGTGCGGTGCGGCGCGTTCCGGTCTACGAGGCTTTCGTCGACGGCGCACGGGAAGGCTTCGAAGTCGCGAAGAACCTGCTGCCCTATCTGGTGGCCATGCTGTGCGCGGTCGGGGTGCTGCGTGCGTCCGGCGCGCTCGATCTCGCACTGTCCGGGATCCGCGCACTGGTTGATGCGATTGGCTGGGACACCCGTTTCGTCGATGCGCTGCCGGTGGCGCTGGTCAAGCCATTCTCCGGCAGCGCCGCGCGCGCCCTGCTCATCGAAACCATGAGCGCGCATGGCGTCGACAGCTTCCCCGCCCTGCTGGCCGCGACTCTGCAGGGCAGCACCGAAACCACTTTTTATGTGCTGGCGGTGTACTTTGGCGCGGTCGGCATCCAGCGCGCGCGGCACGCGGTGGCTTGCGCACTGCTGGCGGATCTCGCCGGCGTGCTGGCGTCGATTGCTGTGTGTTACTGGTTCTTTCAATAACAGCGAGGCACCAAATATAGCAATATTTGGAAAGTTATCTTTTGATTGTAATTTTCCAAATTTAATTATAAATTGTCGAGATGGATCCCATACGCAATCCCTTCGCTCCCGGGGCGGGCACGCCGCCTCCGGAGCTTGCCGGCCGTGAGAAGTTACGCGCTTCGTTACGCGTGGCGCTTGAACGAGCCAAAATCGGCCGGCCGGCGAAGAGCGCCATGCTTGTGGGCTTGCGCGGTGTCGGCAAAACTGTACTTCTTGACCGCATTCGCTCTGATGCCGAAGAGGTCGGCATCCATACCGTCCGCATCGAGGCTCCCGAGGGGCGTTCTCTTCCTGCGCTGCTGGCACCGCAGTTGCGTCAGGCACTCCTGCGCCTGAGTCAAGTAGAGGCTGCGAAAGACTACGCGATTCGTGGCCTGCGGGCTCTTGCCGGATTCGCTGGCAAATTGAAAATGACATTCGGAGATATCGAGGTCGGCATCGACTACGACCCGGAGCCGGGGCTGGCCGATAACGGTGATTTGGAACACGACCTGCAAGCCCTCATCGAGCAAGTTGGCGCGACCGCACGGTCGGCCGGTACGGCCTTGGCCATTTTCATCGACGAATTGCAATACGTCGAAGAAGGGCAACTTGCCGCTCTGATCACCGCGATGCACAGAGCTGAACAGAGGCAATTGCCCGTGGTTCTTGTCGGTGCGGGTCTGCCTCAGCTACGCGGCCGTATGGGCAATGCAAAGTCCTACGCGGAACGCCTGTTTGATTTCCCCGAGATTGGTCCGCTGCCTGCTGACGCGGCGAGTCGAGCAATACAGAAACCGTTGCAGGACGAGGGGGTCGAGATCGCGGCTGACGCGTTGACACAAATCCTAAGCGTGACGCAAGGCTACGCGTATTTTCTTCAGCAATGGGGAAGCCATACATGGCAAGCCGCAACGGCGTCGCCCATCACGTTACAGGACGTCAATGCGGCGTCATTCACGGCTGTGGCTGCGCTTGACGAGAGTTTTTTTCGCGTGCGGTTCGACCGGCTCACGCCGAAGGAAAAGAAGTACCTTCGCGCCATGGCAGAGCTCGGACCCGGCCCCCACCGTTCCGGCGACATAGCCGCTTGCTACGACGCGAAAGTCTCTTCATTGGCGCCGACGCGCAGTTCCCTGATAGAGAAGGGTATGGTTTGGAGTCCCAATCATGGCGATACCGCGTTCACCGTGCCTATGTTCGATGAGTTCATGAGACGCATCATGTCGGGTGGCGACTGGCGATAGACGAACCCGACCGAGCGTCGCGCAGCGGTGCGTTACACACAACACAGACATCCGGCACGACGGTCCAATGCGGCCGGCGGCATTGGATAACACCTTCTGGTTGCGTGCGTGTCCCGGTCAGCCGCGCTGAGGGCTGAAGCCATATTCGATCGTCAGCGGCGCATGATCCGAAAAACGCTCGTCCTTGTACACCGCCGCGGACGTTGCCGTTGCCGCGATGCCCGGCGTGGCGACCTGATAGTCGATGCGCCAGCCGACGTTGTTGGCCCAGGCCTGTCCGCGATTGCTCCACCAGGTGTAGGCCTCGCCGGTCGTGTCCGGATGCAGCAGCCGGTACACATCGCGCCAGCCCGCCTCGCCAAAGACGTCGGTCATCCATGCGCGCTCCTCCGGCAGGAAGCCGGAGTTCTTCTGGTTGCTCTTCCAGTTCTTCAGGTCGATTTCCTGATGGGCGATGTTCCAGTCGCCGCAGATCACGACCTCGCGTCCCGATTTGCGCAGCTTGACCAGATGCGGCATGAACACCTGCATGAAGCGGAATTTCGCCTGCTGCCGCTCGTCGCTGGACGAGCCCGACGGGCAGTAGACCGAGATCACTGAAAAATTGCCGAAGTCGCACTGCACGTAGCGGCCCTCGGCATCGAACTCGCCGTTGCCGAAGCCGATCACCACATTGTCGGGCTTCAGGCGGCTGTACACGCCGGTGCCCGAATAGCCTTTCTTCTCCGCGTAGTGGAAATGCCCATGGAAGCCATGCGGCGACAGGAATTCCGGCGTCATGTCCGCCTGTTGCGCCTTCAGTTCCTGCACGCAGACGAAGTCGGCCTGTTGCCGGCTCATCCAGTCGAAAAAATTCTTCTTGGCGGCCGAGCGTATGCCGTTCAGGTTGGCGGAAATGATCTTCATGCGGCGGGGGGAGGGAATATCGAAACGGCCGACAGGATAACCGATCGGGGTCGCGCCGGCGGCGCGATAAAATGCGTGCCTTCCATCGCCTTGCGTCGAGTTATTCAGTGAGCAACCTCTGCCAGCAATTCATCGAGTTTTCCGTCAACGCGGGCGTGCTGCGCTTCGGCGAGTTCGTCACCAAGGCCGGCCGCCTGTCGCCGTATTTCTTCAACGCCGGCCTATTCAACGACGGCGCGCGCCTCGGCCAGCTTGCGAACTTCTATGCGCAGACGCTGCTCGACGCCGGCGTCGGCTTCGACATGCTGTTCGGCCCCGCCTACAAGGGCATCACGCTGGCCTCGGCCACGGCCGTCGCGCTCGCCGCGAAAGGCCGCAACGTGCCATTCGCGTACAACCGCAAGGAAGCAAAAGATCATGGCGAGGGCGGCACCATCGTCGGCGCGAAGCTCGAAGGCCGCGTGGTGATCATCGACGACGTGATCTCGGCCGGCACCTCGGTGCGCGAGTCGGTGCAGATGATCCGCGCGAACGGCGCCACGCCGTGCGCGGTGCTGATCGCGCTCGACCGCATGGAGAAGAGCGGTGCCGAGGGCGCGCTGTCTGCGCTATCTGCGGTGCAGGAAGTCGAGCAGAGCTACGGCATGCCGGTGATACCGATCGCGAACCTGAACGACCTGTTCACCTACCTGTCCGGGCCGGGCGCGAGTGCCGAACTGGCAAAGTTCACGCCGGCGGTGGCGGCGTATCGCGAGCGCTACGGAGTTGCCTGAGCACCACGGTCATAACAAAGTTATTGTCGTGGCGGACCGGCACATAAAAACATTGTTGTTTTGGGAGTGACCATGAAAATCGCGATCCGGCGCATCGGCAACTCGAAAGGGGTGATCATCCCGGCTGAATTCCTCAGCCGGGTCGGTCTTGAGGGTGTAGCCGACATCCGGCTCAATAATGGAAGCCTGGCAATCAGCCCCCCGAAAAAAACACGCTCGCTCTGGCTGGGCAAAGGCCAGCCAAAAACTGGCTGTGGCGGGTGACGATTCCCTCGTCGTGACAGAGCCAGGAAACGTCAGTGACGCCGACTTGCTATGGTAAGGCGCAGGAAGATCCGACTCGCCAGCCACTTCGGCAAGATCCCGCCCAAGACTCTCAAGACGCTACTTGAGACCATGCAACAGATGTTTTCCGCCTGACGCAAAGGGTTTTGCCGATCGCGTCGAACCTAGCCCAGCTTCTGCTTCAGCAATTCAGTCAGCTGCGCCGGATTCGCCTTGCCCTTGGTCGCCTTCATCGCCTGACCGATCAGCGCGTTGAAAGCCTTCTCCTTGCCGGCCCTGAATTCCTCGACCGACTTCGCGTTCGCGACCAGCACCTCATCGACGATCTTTTCGAGCGCGCCGGTGTCCGAGATTTGCTTCAGGCCCTTGGTCTCGATGATCTCGTCGGCCAGGGCGGCAGACGCGGACTTCGCTTCCCACATCGCACCGAATACTTCCTTTGCGATCTTGTTCGAGATCGTTCCGTCAGCGATGCGCTTCAAGAGCAGCGACAGCTGCTCCGCGCTGACCGGCGACCCGGCAATGTCGATGCCTTCGCGGTTCAGCGTCGACGATACATCGCCCATCAGCCAGTTCGCGGCCGGCTTCGCCTGCTCGCGGCCGGCGCTGGCAACCACCGCCTCGAAATAGGAAGCCATGGCCTTCGACTGCGTCAGCACTACCGCGTCGTATTCCGGCAACTGGTAGTCGTTCACGAAACGCTCGCGCATCGCGCCCGGCAGTTCCGGCAGCGATGCCTTCACGCGGTCTATCCAGTCCCGTGCGATGACCAGCGGCGGCAGGTCGGGGTCGGGGAAGTAGCGATAGTCCATCGCGTCTTCCTTGCTGCGCATCGAGCGCGTTTCCTTCCTGTCCGGGTCGTACAGGCGGGTTTCCTGCACCACGGTGCCGCCGTCCTCGATCAGCTCAATTTGCCGGCGCACTTCATAATTAATTGCCTCTTCGAGGAAGCGGAACGAGTTCAGGTTCTTGATCTCGCAGCGCGTGCCGAATTCCTTCTGGCCGGCCGGGCGCACCGACACGTTGGCGTCGCAGCGGAACGAGCCTTCCTGCATGTTGCCGTCGCAAACGCCCAGCCACACCACCAGCGCGTGCAGTGCCTTGGCATACGCAACGGCTTCGGCCGCGCTGCGCATGTCCGGCTCGGTGACGATCTCGAGCAGCGGCGTGCCGGCGCGATTCAGGTCGATGCCGGTCATCCCGTGATAGTCCTCGTGCAGCGACTTGCCCGCATCTTCCTCGAGGTGCGCGCGGGTCAGCTGCACGGTCTTCATTTCCGGCTTGCCGTCCTTCTCGACGACAAACGAGATCGTGCCGCCCTGCACCACCGGAATCTCGAACTGGCTGATCTGGTAGCCCTTCGGCAGGTCGGGGTAGAAATAATTCTTGCGAGCGAAGATCGAGCGCTGCGCAATCGTCGCGCCGATCGCGAGGCCGAACCGGATCGCGCGCTCGACCGCGCCCTTGTTCAGCACCGGCAGCACGCCCGGCAGCGCGAGGTCAACCGGGCAGGCTTGCGTGTTCGGCTCCGCGCCGAACGCGGTCGGCGCGCCGCTGAAGATTTTCGATTCGGTGGTGAGCTGCGTGTGCGTCTCGAGACCGATCACGACTTCCCATTGCATGGTCATCATCCTTGTCAAACGGTCGGACGGCGGGTGTGCCAGTCGGTGGCGAGCTGGAACTGGTGCGCGATGTTCAGCAGCTTCGCTTCGTTGAAGTAGTTGCCGATCAGCTGCAGGCCGACCGGGCGCTTCGCATTCTTGTCGCCTTGCCCGAAGCCGCACGGAATCGACATGCCCGGCAGTCCCGCAAGGCTGGTCGACAGCGTGTAGATATCGGCCAGGTAGTTCGCGACCGGATCATCGGCTTTTGATCCCAGATCCCACGCGACCGTCGGCGCGACCGGGCCCATGATCACGTCGCAGGAAGAAAATGCGTTCTGGAAGTCGTTCGCGATCAGCCGGCGGATCTTTTGTGCCTGCAGGTAGTAGGCATCGTAATAGCCATGCGACAGCACATAGGCGCCGATCAGGATGCGGCGCTTCACTTCGTCGCCGAAGCCTTCGGCGCGCGTCTTGCGGTACATGTCCGAAAGATCGGCATAGTCCTTCGCGCGGTGGCCGTAGCGCACACCGTCGAAGCGGGACAGGTTCGACGATGCCTCGGCCGGTGCGATCACGTAGTACGCCGGAATCGACATGGCCGTCTTCGGCAATGACACATCGACCAGCGTCGCGCCGAGCTTTTCATACTCCTTCAGCGCCGCCTGTATCGCTTCCTGCACGTCGGCCGCGAGGCCGTCGCCGAAATACTCTGTTGGCACGCCTATCTTCAGGCCTGCCAGCGAATCGCCGAGGTGGCGCGAGAAGTCTTCCGGCTCGCGCGCTATGCAGGTCGCATCGCGGGCGTCGTAAGTCGTCATCGCGTTCAGCAGCATCGCGCAGTCTTCGGCCGTCCATGCCATCGGGCCGCCCTGGTCGAGCGACGATGCGAAAGCGATCATGCCGAAGCGCGACACGCGGCCATACGTCGGCTTGATGCCGGTAATGCCGCACAGAGCGGCCGGCTGGCGGATCGAGCCGCCGGTGTCGGTGCCGGTCGCCGCCGGCGTCAGGCCGCCGGCCACCGCAGCGGCCGAGCCGCCGGACGAGCCGCCGGGCACGGCCGTCCTGTCCCACGGGTTTTTCACCGCACCGAAGAACGAGTTCTCGTTCGACGAGCCCATGGCGAATTCGTCACAGTTCAGTTTTCCGAGGGTCACCATGCCTGCCACACGGAACTGTTCCACCACGCTTGCATCAAAGGGGCTGTTGTAGCCTGAGAGCATCTTTGACCCCGCGGTCGATGGCCAGCCGCGTGTGACGAAAATGTCCTTGTGCGCGATCGGCAGGCCGGTCAGTTCGCCGGCGTCGCCGCTGGCGATCCTGGCATCGGCCTGTCGTGCCTGCGCAAGGGTTTGCTCGGGAGCGACGCCGGTAAAGGCGTTGAGGTCGCTGGCCGCGATGCGGTCGAGGTAAGCCTGCGCCAGCTCGGTGGCCGACACCTGCTTGTTCTTCAGCTGCGCTGACAGTTGCTTGAGTGTGTGCATGGGGAAGTCTGCAGTACGGCGGGTCGCCGGCAAGTTGTTCGGCGGGGTTTACTCGATCACTTTCGGCACCAGATACAGGCCGTCCTGCACGGCAGGCGCCGGCTGCTGGTAGTCGTCGCGGCGGTTCGGCTCCGTAGCCCGGTCGTCGCGCAGCGGCATCGCGAGGTCGTCGCGCCAGACGGCCACCGGGTGCGCCAATGGCTCGATGCCGGTCGTATCGACCGCCTTCATTTGCTCGACCAGCGCAAAAATGTCGTTGAGCTTGGCCAGTGCGTCCGAGGATTGCTGTTCGGACAGGTCGAGCTGCGCGAGCTTGGACAGTCGCGCGATGTCGGAGAGGGTCAGTGACATGGGGGTGGCAGGCGGGATGCCCGGGTCATGGATTCCAAAAATGGCAAACGTCGCAGAAGCCGCGTTTTCGCAGGAGAAAAGTAGGGAAACGCAGCATTTTTGGCGTTTCTGACAGCCAATAAGGCTGAGATTATAAGGTAGAATGTTGGGTTAATGGCCGCTGCGGGCGCCTTCTGCGCCGCACTGTTTTTCGCCTGAACATCGAATTTTCAGCCGGAGCCGACACTGCTCTGGCGCTTCTAGGACACGATTTCATGTTTTCTTTCCTGCGCAGCTATTTTTCCAACGACCTGGCCATCGATCTGGGCACCGCCAATACCCTGATCTATGTCCGCGGCCTCGGCATCGTGCTCGACGAGCCGTCGGTCGTCGCGATCCGCCAGCAGGGCGGCCCGAACGCAAAGAAGAACATCCAGGCGGTCGGCAAGGAAGCCAAGCAGATGCTGGGCAAGGTGCCGGGCAACATCGAGGCCATCCGCCCGATGAAGGACGGCGTCATCGCCGACTTCACCGTCACCGAGCAGATGCTCAAGCAATTCATCCGCATGGTGCACGATACCAAGCTGTTCAAGCCGTCGCCGCGCATCATCATCTGCGTGCCCTGCGGTTCGACCCAGGTCGAGCGCCGCGCGATCCGCGAAT
Organism: Burkholderiaceae bacterium; assembly: GCA_023653025.1. GTDB lineage: Bacteria > Pseudomonadota > Gammaproteobacteria > Burkholderiales > Burkholderiaceae_D > Pernthalerella. The sequence continues at coordinate 4,475 of JAMNXS010000014.1, read as the reverse complement.
CGGCGCTGGGTGCCGGCGCGTCGCAGGTGTTCCTGATCGAGGAGCCGATGGCGGCCGCGATCGGCGCCGGCCTGCCGGTATCCGAAGCGACCGGCTCGATGGTGGTCGACATCGGCGGCGGCACCACCGAGGTGGGCATCATCTCGCTCGGCGGCATGGTGTACAAGGGCTCGGTTCGCGTCGGCGGCGACAAGTTCGATGAGGCGATCGTCAACTACATCCGCCGCAACTACGGCATGCTGATCGGCGAGCAGACGGCCGAGACCATCAAGAAGCAGATCGGTTCCGCTTTCCCGGGCACGGAGGTGCGCGAGATGGAAGTCAAGGGCCGCAACCTGTCCGAAGGCATACCGCGTTCGTTCACGATCTCCAGCAACGAAGTGCTGGAGGCGCTGACCGATCCGCTGAACAACATCGTCTCCGCGGTCAAGAACGCCCTCGAGCAGACTCCGCCCGAACTCGGCGCCGACATCGCCGAGAAGGGCATGATGCTGACCGGCGGCGGCGCGCTGCTGCGCGACCTCGACCGGCTGCTGATGGAAGAAACCGGCCTGCCGGTGCTGGTCGCCGAGGATCCGCTGACCTGCGTGGTGCGCGGTTCCGGCATGGCCCTCGAGCGGATGGACAAGCTCGGTTCGCTGTTCTCGTACGAATGAGCCGCGGGGCAGCGCGACGGTGACACGGCTGCGCCCGCCCCGGGGTTCCTGTTACCCTTTGCTTACGGCGGCATGCGCGGCACGCGCGTCCGCCTGCACACCTACCGGCCGTAGCGATTGATGGAATACAGTCCGCCGCCACTCTTCAAGCAAGGCGCGTCGGCGCGCGCGAAGATGCTGCTGTTTGCGCTGATCGCGGTGGGCCTGCTGATGGCCGACGCGAGGCTCAATGCGCTGGCCGCGATCCGGCAGGCGGTGGGCGTGGCCCTCTACCCGCTGCAGGTGGTCGCGATGCTGCCGCGCGATGCCTTTTTTGCCACCACCGACTACTTCACCACGCTCGCGACGCTGAAGGACGAGAACCGTCGCATGAACGAGCAGCGCGTGCTCAATGCACAGCAGCTGCAGCAGACCCGCCAGCTGCTGGCCGAGAATGCCTACCTGCGCAAGCTGCTCGAAGCTTCCGAGCGCCTGCAGTTGCGCAGCGTGATGAGCGAGATCCTGTACGACGCCCGTGACCCGTTCTCGCGCAAGGTGATTCTCGATCGCGGCGAGCGGCATGGCCTGAAGCCGGGCCAGCCCGTGATCGACGACCTCGGCGTGGTCGGTCAGGTGACGCGCGCGTTCCCCTTCACTGCCGAGGTCACGCTGCTGACCGACAAGGATCATGCGATTCCGGTGCAGGTGCTGCGCAGCGGGGTGCGCAGCGTGGCCTACGGCCGCGGACAGACCGGCGAACTCGAATTACGCTTCATGGCCTCGAATGCCGACATCCGCAAGGGTGACGTGCTGACCACCTCCGGCATCGACGGCGTCTACCCGCCCGGCCTGGCGGTCGCTACGGTGGTATCGGTCGATGCCAAGACCTCCGACGCCTTCGCCCGCATCCTGTGCCAGCCGGCGGCCGGCGTTTCCCGTCATCGGCAGCTGCTGGTGCTGCTCGGCGATCCGGCGGCGCTGCCGCCACCGCCGCCGCCGGCCGAAGATCCGTCCGAGCTGCGCGGTAAGCGCGGCCCGAAGGAAAAGAGCGAATGATCGATCGCGACCACATCCTGCTGCCGGTCAATCCGGCATTCATCGCGTTCAGCCTGATCGCGGCGTTTTTCCTGAACCTGTTCCCGTGGGGCAGCTGGGCCTGGGTGCCGGACTTCGTCGCGCTGACGCTGGTGTTCTGGAGCATCTACCAGCCGCGCAAGGTCGGCATCGGCATTGCCTTCCTGATGGGCCTCGTGATGGATGTGCACAGCGCATCCCTACTCGGCGAGAACGCGCTGGCCTACACGCTGCTGTCGTATTTCGCGATCACCATCCACCGCCGCGTGCTGTGGTTCCGCCCCGCTGTGCAGGCCTTGCATGTGCTGCCGCTGCTGATGGTGATGCAGGTGGTTCAGGTCATGGTGCAGCTCGCGGTCAGCGGCAAGCTGCCCGGCTGGCTGTACTTTGCACAGAGCATCGTCGCCACCGCGCTGTGGCCGGTGGTCTGCTGGCTGCTGCTGGCGCCCCAGCGCCGCGCGGTCGACCATGACGAAACGCGCCCGATCTGACCTTGCCTGGTCTCGTCCGCCAGGTTGTTGAAGAGCCCCTCCCGTGACCGAGATAAAAGACACTGAACGCGAGATACAGTTGTTCCGGCTGCGCCTGTCCGTGGCCGGCCTGGTCGTGCTGATCTGCTTCGGACTACTGATGCTGCGCTTCGTCTGGCTGCAGGGCGTGCGCTACAGCGAGTATCACGAGCGCGCCGAAAGCAACCGCATCTCGGTGGTGCCGGCCGTGCCCAACCGCGGCCTGATCGTCGACCGCAACGGCGTGGTCCTGGCCCGCAACTACTCGGCCTACACGCTGGAAATCACGCCCTCGAAGATAGGGCGCCCGCTGGACGCCGTGATCGACGAGCTGGCGCACATCATCGACATACAGCCGCGCGACCGCAAGCGTTTCCGCCGCCTGATGGAGGAATCGAAGTCCTTCGAGAGCCTGCCGATCCGCACCCGCCTCACCGACGAGGAAGTGGCGCGCTTCGCCGCACAGCGCTACCGCTTTCCCGGCGTCGACATCCAGGCCCGTCTGTTCCGCCAGTACCCGCTCGGCCAGACGGCGTCGCACATGATCGGCTACATTGGGCGCGTGAACAAGCGCGAGGCCGAGCGCCTCGAGCAGGGAGAGGATGCAGCCAACTATCGCGGCACCGAATACATCGGCAAGGAAGGCCTCGAAAAAAGCTACGAACGCGAGCTGCATGGCATTACCGGCTACGACGAGATCGAGGTCTCGGCAGGCGGCCGCGCGGTACGCACGCTGTCGCGCCATGCGCCGACGCCGGGCAAGGACCTGATCCTGTCGGTCGACATCGAGCTGCAGAAGATCGTCGAAAAGGCCTTCGGCGACCGGCGCGGCGCGCTGGTTGCGATCGAGCCCGAGAGCGGCGACATCCTCGCCTACGTATCGATGCCCACGTTCGATCCCAACCTGTTCGTCGAGGGCATCGATTCAAAGAGCTGGGAAGAGCTCAACACCTCGCTCGACAAGCCGCTGCTGAATCGGCCCCTGATCGGCACCTACCCACCGGGATCGACCTTCAAGCCGTACATGGCGCTGGCCGCGCTCGAAAACGGCAAGCGCAGCGCCGAGCAGGCGATCTCGGATCCCGGCTACTTCTGGTTCGGCAACAATAAATTTCGCGACGACAAGGAAGGCGGACACGGGCGCGTCGACATGTACCGCTCGATTGTCCAGTCCTGCAACACCTACTATTACGTGCTGGCCAACGACCTCGGCATCGACACCATCCATGACTTCATGAAGCCGTTCGGCTTCGGCCAGCTGACCGGCATCGACCTCGAAAACGAGCGCCGCGGCGTGTTGCCGTCGACGGCCTGGAAGAAAGGTACGTTCAAGCGGCCCGAGCTGCAGAAGTGGTACGCGGGCGAAACCATCTCGGTCGGCATCGGCCAGGGCTACAACTCGTTCACGCCGCTGCAACTCGCGCATGCGATGGCCAACCTCGCCAACGACGGCGTGGTGATGAAGCCGCATCTCGTCAAGTCGGTCGAGGATCCGGTCAGCCGCAGCCGCAAGCTGACCGTGCCCAAGGAAAGCTACCGGATACCGCTGAAGTCCGAGAACATCGAGATCGTCAAGAACGCCATGATCGGCGTAACCAAGGAAGGTACGTCGGCACGCTCGTTCGCCAGCGCGCCCTACATTTCCGGCGGCAAGACCGGCACGGCCCAGGCGGCGGCGATGAGCAAGACTGTCAAGTATGACGCCAGCAAGATCGCCGAGCGACTGCGCGACCACTCGCTATACATCGCGTTCGCGCCGGCCGACAAGCCACGGATCGCGCTGGCCGTGATTGTCGAGAACGCCGGCTTCGGCGCGGCGGCGGCGGCGCCGATCGCCCGCCTCGCGATCGATTATTATCTGCTGGGCAAGCGGCCGGTGGAGCCGGTCGCCAAGGTCGACGACAGCGCCGACAGCCCCGCTCGGCCCCAGGCGAACAAGCCCGACCTTGGCAAGCCGGCCGCCGCTGCAACAGGCGTTCAAGCAACGGGTGGCCCGGCGACGACAGCATCCGCCCCGGGCAAGCCGCCGGCGTCGGCCGGGGCGCCGGTTGCTCCTGCACCGGCATCGGGTGCGCCGGCGCCGCCGAAACCGGCGACTGCGCCTGCGGCGGCGGTCCAGCCGCCGCGGCCGGCGCCACCGAAACCGGCGCCAACCCAGCCTGCCGCCCCTGTTGATGAGAGGAGAGTCCCATGATGTCGATCGCCGACGCGCCGCGCACGATGATCCTGGAATCGCTGAAGCGCCGGCTGTTCATCT
>JAMNXS010000013.1 GCA_023653025.1 Burkholderiaceae bacterium | reverse complement strand
TTTGCCTTCTCGACTCCGACCGGCGAGATGTCGAACGCATCGACTACCAAGCCGCGCTCGGCCATCCAGACGCTGTTCCTGCCCTCGCCGTCGGCCACCGCCAGCACGCGCATGCCCGGTTGCAGCAGGGGCGCGTGCTGTGCCAGCCACGCATTGGGGTCGGTACCGAAGATGTAGTCGTCGGCGGCGAAGCGCGCGTCCCAGGTCTGGCGCGGGTTGGCGAAGCCCTTGCCCATGCTCAGTGCGAGCCTTCCTGCGTCGCATCGACCTTGCAGGTGCGTACGCCGAGCAGACTGTAGGCGGGACAGAAGCGGAACACGCCGGTCAGCAGCGGGACGATGCCTATCCAGCCCCAGGGGCCGATCACCTGCGCGAGCGCAAGCAGGATGAGAATGACGCCGGCGGCGATGCGCAGCGTGCGGTCAAGTGATCCGACATTGGCCTTCATGACGCTCTCCTTCAGTGAATGTTCGGTGAGTGTTCGATGCGTGAATGAATCAGGGGTGAGCGCGCTCGCGCCGCGCCGCATGCAACAGCTTATCGGCCAGTTCGAACAGCGCCATGCCGGCGATCATTGCCAGCACGAAAATCACTGCCTTGCCGTTGCCGGTGCCGAGCGCGGTCAGCGCCGGACCCGGGCAGAAGCCGGCCATGCCCCAGCCGACGCCAAAGGCCAGGCTGCCCAGCACCAGCCGCCGGTCGATGTCGTCGCGGGTGGGCAGGCGCATCGCGCCGCCGAAAAAGGCGGCGCTGCGCTTGCGCGCGAAGCGGAACGCCACCACGCCGACCAGGATCGCGCCACCCATCACAAAGGCCAGCGACGGATCCCAGAGGCCGGCAACGTCGAGGAAGCCGATCACTTTCGACGGGTCGGTCATGCCAGCCAGGATCAGGCCGATGCCGAAGATCAGGCCGACGATGAAGGAAGAGAGGATGTCCATGTGTTTTTGCATTGCCGTTCTCCTCAGGCGATCAGGTGCCGCATGACGAACACCGCCGCCATGCCGCTGCCCATAAAGGCCAGCGTCGCTACCAGCGAACGCGGCGACAGGCGCGACAGGCCACAGACGCCATGGCCGCTGGTGCAGCCGCTGCCGTAGCGGGTGCCAAGGCCGACCAGCAGGCCGGCCGCGATCAGCGTGCCGGTGTCGGCGTCGATGGTCGGCGGGTGGTAGGGCATGAATACGTAGACCAGCGCCGGCGAGGCCACCAGCCCGAGCAAAAAGGCCAGCCGCCAGCCGAGGTCGCCGCGCACCGGCCGCAGCAGGCCGCCCAGGATGCCGCTGATACCCGCGATGCGGCCGTTGGCGAGGATGAACAGCGCCGACGCCGCGCCGATCAGCAGGCCGCCGATCAGCGACAGGCCGGGGGTGAAATGCAGCATGTCGATCGTCATCGTTGGGCTCCTTCGTCTGGCGTGCAATAGATCTGGTACAGCAGGTTCATCACTGCCAGCGCCTGGTCGCTGGCGATCCGGTAATAGATCTGCTTGCCCTCGCGGCGCGTCTCCACCAGCGCCTCCTCGCGCAGCACGGCCAGCTGCTGCGATAGCGTCGGCTGCCGGATGTCGAGCAGTTCCTCAAGTTCGCCGACGCAGCGCTCGCCTTGCGCGATCTGGCACATCAGCATCAGGCGGTCGGGATTGGACAGCACGCGCATCAGGGCGCAAGCCTGGTTGGCTGCGGCGCGCATCGTGGGTACGTCAAGTTCGTGGGTAGTCGTCATCGGGCAATCCGGTCGGTTCGCCGAGACTATAGCGCATTACAGAATATTTTTCAATAAACTATTCAAAAGTAGATTGAATAGCCAGCTCAGTGGCATCCGGCCGCATCAGGAAGGACGGAGCCGATCCGCGCGCGGATGCGTGGAGGGGCGGGGGAGCGGAGGCAGGGCAGGGGCAGGGCGTCGTACCGGACGGCGCCCCGGTGACCGAGGTCAGCGCTTGTCGTCGGCGCTTTTCTTGTCTCGCTTGGCGCTCTTGTCCTTCTTCATTTTTTTCGCCGGCTGCTCGGTTTCCGCTTCCGGCTCCCAGTATTCGGGAGGCGGCGCGTTCGGATCGACTTTCGGCGGCGCGCCGGCCGACGCATGCGGTGCGATCGCGGCTGCCAGCAGCAGCGCGGTCAGAATGCTGGACAGGGTCTTCATGGTGGTTCTCCTCCTGGTTGTGCTGGTGAATCAAAAAATTCAGGTCTTCGACAGGGCCTGATCGATATCCCACAGTATGTCATCGACCGACTCGATGCCGACCGCCAGCCGGATCAGGTCGGGCGGGACGCCGGCGGCCAGTTGCTGCTCTTCCGACAGCTGGCGGTGCGTGGTCGACGCCGGATGAATGACGAGGCTTTTCGCGTCGCCGATATTGGCGAGGTGCGACAGGAACTCGACGCTCTCGATGAATTTCCGGCCGGCCGCCGCGCCGCCCTTCACGCCGAAGGTCAGCACCGCGCCCGCGCCCCTTGGCAGGTACTTTTGCGCGAGCGCGTAATAGCGGTTGTTCTTCAGCCCCGGGTAATTGACCCACGACACCTTCGGATGCTCGCTCAGGTACTGCGCGATCGTCAGGGCGTTGCTGCAGTGGCGCTCCATCCGCAGGTGCAGGGTCTCGACGCCCTGCAGCAGCAGGAAGGCGTTCATTGGCGACAGTGCGGGACCGAAGGTGCGCAGGCCCTCCATCCGGCACTTCATCGTGAAGCCGAAGTCGCCGAAGGTCTCGTAGAAGCGCACGCCATGATAGCCCCTCGACGGCTCCGTCATGGTCGCAAACTTGCCGTTGGCCCAGTTGAACTTGCCGGATTCGACGATGATGCCGCCCATCGTCGTCCCATGCCCGCCGAGGAACTTGGTGGCCGAGTGCATGACGATGGCCGCGCCCCAGTCGAAAGGCCGGCACAGCCAGGGCGACGCGAAGGTGTTGTCGATGAACAGCGGCAGGTCGTGCGCGGCCGCGATCGCGGCGACCCGTTCGATGTCGAGCACGTTCATCGACGGGTTGCCGATCGTCTCCGCGTACAGCAACCGGGTCTTCGGCGTGATCGCGCGCGCGAAGTTTTCCGGCTCGTCGCTGTCGACGAAGGTGGTCTGGATGCCGAGCTTGCGGAAATTGACGTCGAGCTGCGTGTGCGTGCCGCCGTACAGCGTGCGCGCGGCGACGATCTCGTCGCCGGCCTCGCACAGGTTCAGCATCGCGATCATCTGCGCGGCCATGCCGCTACCGGTAGCGACCGCCGCACGGCCGTTCTCGAGCGCGGCCACGCGCTCCTCGAGCACGGCCACCGTCGGATTCGACAGCCGCGAGTAGACATTGCCGAAGGTCTGCAGGTTGAACAGGCTGGCCGCGTGGTCGGCGCTGTCAAACACGTAGGAGGTGGTCTGGTAGATCGGCACCGCGCGCGCGCCGGTGGCCGCGTCCGGTATCTGCCCTGCATGCAGGCAGAGGGTATCGAAGTGGTATGCGTGGTCTTTGTGATCGTTGGCCATGGACGGGGTCGTGTCAGACGGGGCGGCGTGCGGAAATGACCTTGGTATTGACGCCAAACCAGCCGAGGCCGCCGAACAGGCGCGCGTATTCGATCTTGACGCAGCGGTCCATCACGACTTCCAGGTCGCCGGCCTCGGCGATCTGCCGGGCCTCGTCATTGACGACGCCGATCTGCAGCCACAGCACCTTCGCGCCGATGGCGACGGCGTCGTGCGCGATCGGTGCGCAGTCGGTCGGCTTGCGGAACACATCGACAATGTCAACCGGATCCGGAATCGACCGCAGGTCCGGGTAGCAGGTTTCGCCGAGAATGCTGTCATATTTCGGGTTCACCGGAATGATGCGGAAGCCGTGCTCCTGCATGTACTTGGCGGCGAAATAGGAGGGCCGGTACCAGTCAGCCGACAGGCCGACCACGGCGATCGTCCGGTATTCCTTCAGGATGCGGCGCAGCTGGGGGATCGTGTTCATCGCCAGTCCTCCGGTACTCAGGCAGCGGCCACGCCCGCCGCAGCAGGCGCGCCCGGCAGGCGCGGCAGCATGATGCGGCGGTAGAGCGGCGACACGAAGGCCAGCAGCACCATGCCGGCATAGCCGGTCGGCATCTGCGGCGATGCCGGCACCCGGTACAGTTCGTCGCAGTCGAGCGAGGGCTCCATGTGGTGCGACGCGTGTCGCGGCAGGTTGAACAGCATCGCGTCCGACACGCGGTTCGCGCAGTCCCAGGTGTGCTGCGGCCCCATCCGTTCGGGTCGCCCGCCGACCTCGGCGCGCTCGAGGCCCCAGTGCTCGATGTAATCGACGGCGGCGACCAGGGCCTGCGCCACCAGCGCCTGCACCGCGAGGAAGGCAAGCGCCGGCAGTCCGCCGATGGCCGCCACGCCGGCCGCCATCGCCAGCGACAGGCCGGCCAGCGCCAGTGCCTCGTTCAGCCGGCCCGGCGCTTCGCGCGAGAGCCGCAGCGCGTCGCTGAACACGCCGGAAAAATAGCGCGGCATAAAGCCCCACAGCGATTCGTCGCGGCGCGCGGTCGCCGGGTCGGGCCGGGTGGCCGCTGCCCGGTGGTGGCCGCGGTTGTGTTCGAGCGCGTAGTGGCCAAAGCCGATCAGGCACAGCAGCGCGCGCGCCAGCAGCCGGTCGGCGAAGGGGCGGCGATGCGCGAGCTCGTGCGCCAGCACGATGCCGATGCCGCCGGCCACGTAGCCGCTGCCCAGCGCCAGCGGGAGCCAGCTTGTCCAGCCGTCGTCCGAGGCCAGCAGCGGCAGCACGCTGCAGGTCGCCAGCACCGCCAGCATGACGCCGCGCGGAAAGCGCTCGCCCCAGCGCCAGTCGGGCGCCTCGCCCGCGCGGCCGACCAGCCACTCGGCCAGCGGCAGCACCGCCGCCGCCAGCAGCACGGTCAGCCACGGCCAGCCGGCAGCCCAGCCGAGCAGCGGCGACAGTGTGAAGGCGAGGGGCAGGAGCAGGTGCATGGCGGACGCGTTTCCTCCGTGGTTTCCACCGTTTCGCAGCATTGTAGCCACCCTTGGCCGCCGGGGATTCAAAACTTTAAAAGCCGGCGTCGGCGGGCCGGGCTCGTTCAGGCAGGGGCCTGCATGGCCAGGCGTCGTTACGGGCGGTTACGCATTGACACTATTGCACCCCTATGTTTCAATTCGGAAACATCGGGAAAGTGTGTGCAAGTCAGCGTCCGGCGACTGCCGCTCCTCCCGCCACGCCCTTTCGAGGACAGCCCGACGCTCATGCGACAGCCGAATCCCATCATTGGCAACAGCCCGCCGATGCGCGAGATCCGCAAGCTGATCGAGACGATCGCGGATTCGACCGCCACCGTGCTGGTTACCGGCGAGTCCGGCACCGGCAAGGAACTCGTCGCGCAGGCGCTGCATCACCAGTCGCCGCGCGCCGACGCCAATTTCGTTCCGCTCAATTGCGCCGCCATCCCGAAGGAGCTGATGGAGTCCGAGCTGTTCGGGCACCGCAAGGGCGCGTTTACCGGCGCGCTCGCCGACCGCGTGGGGCGCTTCGAACTGGCGCACGGCGGCACGCTGTTCCTCGACGAGATCGGCGACCTGTCGCTCGACATGCAGGTAAAGCTGCTGCGCGTGCTGCAGGAAAAAACTGTGGATCCGGTCGGTTCCTCGCGTCCGGTCGAGGTCGACGTGCGCGTGGTGGCCGCGACCCACCGCGACCTCGAGGCCGAAATCGTCGCTGGCCGCTTCCGCGAAGACTTGTACTACCGGCTCAACGTGCTGCCGGTGCAGACGCCGCCTTTGCGCGAGCGCGGCGACGACATCGTGCTGCTGGCCCGCCACTACGCGGAAAAATTCGCGCACCGGGGCGCGCCCGTCAGCTTCGGGTCCGATTTCGTCGAGGCCATCAAGCGCTACGACTGGCCGGGCAACGTGCGTGAGCTGTCGAACCTGATCCACCGCTTTTCCACGCTGTTCCCGGGCCAGCGCCTGTCGCTGCGCACCCTGCCGGCGGGCATGCTGCCGAAAGGCCTGCAAAAGCTGCAGGAGGAGGCGGGCGGCGCCGATCCCGAGCCGGTGCCGGAGGAGAGCGCGGGCGACGTGCTGCAAATGTTCGCCCTGCAGGACGAGCCGGCGCTGGCCGCCGTTCCGGCGCCCACTGCCGGCACGGCGCGCAACGATGTCGAGGACATCATCCTGCTCGCGCAGGGCGGCACGGTGCTGCCGCCGGAGGGCGTGTCGCTGAAGGAGCGGATGGCGCAGATCGAGCGCGCCTACATCGAGCAGGCGCTCGACCGGGCCGAGGGCAATGTCTCGAAGACGGCGCGCCTGCTCAACCTGCAGCGCACGACGCTGATCGAGAAGATCGACAAGTACCGGCTGCGCTCGGCCTGAGGGCCGCAGCGCCTGCCCGGTTCATCGAAAGAACGACGACAAGGAAACGAAGCGACATGGACATCGTCAGCCTGACCGGCGTGATCGGTGCGCTGCTGCTGATCGCGGTGGCCACCGGCGGCCAGTTCACGCAGTTTCTCGACCTGCCGGCAGCGCTGATCGTCTTCGGCGGCACCTTCCTGTGCGTGCTGGCCAAGAGCTCGGTGGCCGAGTTCAAGGCCGCCTATGCGACGGCGCGCGAGGTGCTGACCTCGCAGCCGACCCGGCTGCAGGACATGATCGACGAGCTGATCGAGGTCGGCCGCGTCGCGCGCCACGATGACCGCTGGATGGTCACGCTCGAAGACCGCGAATACAAGGACCGCTTCATCGCCAAGGCGGTACGGATGTGGGTCGACGGCATCGATCACGCGCTGCTGAAGGATGCGCTGCTGCGCGAGATCACCGAGATCAAGCAGCGCTACGAGCATGCGCGCGACTTCTTCGGCTACGCGCAGGAACTCGCGCCCGGCATGGGCATGATCGGCACCCTGGTCGGTCTGGTGCTCATGATGGGCAATGTCAACGACCCGCGCGCGATCGGCCCTGGCATGGCCGTGGCGCTGCTCACCACGCTGTACGGCGCGGTGCTGGCCAACGTCGTCCTCGGGCCGCTGGTGCAGAAGATCAATGGCTACAGCCGGCGCGCGCGCCGCAACTACGAGCTGGCGATGGCGGGCGTGCTGTTCGTTCACAAGGGAGGCGATCCGCGGCTGCTGCCCGACCTCCTGCTCGGCAACCTGTCTGGCGACGAGGCCGGGCCGGCCGCGCTGCCCGCGCCGCCTTCGCTGAAGGAAGAGTTCCAGCAGGTGCGCGACGACGAATCCGTCAGGGGCTGACCCGTGGCGCGCGCCGAGAGCATCGATGACGACGACGGCGCACGGCTGCCGCAATCGCTGTTCGATACCGTCACCGCACAGGAAGACGAGCAGCCGCAGCGCCACGGCGCGCCAATGTGGATCGTGACCTTTGCCGACATGATCACGCTGCTGCTGGCATTTTTTCTGCTGGTGCTGTCCTTCTCCGACCTGAATGAAACCCGTTTCCGCGACGCCACCGGCTCGCTGCAGAAATCGCTCGGCCGCGAGCAGGCGGATGCGCCGCCGCCCGTGCGGGCGCCGGCACCCGAGACCCGGCTGGCCGGCGGCCCGGCCGACGACACGCTGCCGTTGCCCGAGCAACTCGCGCGCGACCTCGGCAAGCTGCAGAAGGAACTGTCGCTCGACATCGCGGGCAACCGGGTCGTGCTGAAGGCCGACCAGGGCCGGCTGCTGATCCAGCTGCCCGAGCGCAGCAGCGGCCCGCTGCCGCAGGAACTGATCGACCTCTACGCGCGCATCGCCGATGCGCAGGCGCAGGTCGAGACGCCGGTCGAGGTGCGCGAGGGCGGGGCCGGCGACGACCGCGGTGTCGAGCTCGCGCGCCGGGTGCGCGAACTGCGCGACGCGCTGGCCGCCGAGATCGCGCAGGGCGAGGCGCAGGTCGAGCGCGACGGCGAGCGCATCGTGATCCGGATGGCCGTGCAGGGCAGCTTCTATCCGGCCAGCGCCGAGCTGTCGCCCGAGTCGCTGCCGATGCTGCGCAAGATCGGCGAAGCCATTGCCAAGGCCGGCGGCCGCATCACGGTCGAAGGCCATACCGACGACGTGCCGCTGTCGGGCCACCAGCGCTACCGGTCGAACTGGGATCTGTCCGGCGCCCGCGCCTCGTCGGTGGCCGACTACCTGACCGGCTATGCCGGCGTGCCGCGCGAACGCGTCGTCGTGCGCGGCATGGCCGACACCCGACCGGTCGCGCCGAATGACACGCGCGAGGGCCGGGCGAAAAACCGCAGGATCGAAGTGCTGGTGGATGCGAGCGGGGGCTGAGCCCGGCACGGCCGCTCTCGGCGAAACCTACGGTTTTCGCTAAATCCGCCATCAACACGGCTTGCCTAGGCCAATCGCCGCGTCTTCTCTGCCGCGGCCTCCAGATGCGCGTGCAGCGCTGCAACACACGGCGCAAACCGCGCGCTGAACCGATGCTCCGCCTGCATCCGCTGCAGGAAATCCCTTGCCAGCCTCATCGCCTGCCGCCAAGCCTCATGCGATACATCAGCGGAAATCACCGCCGCCGCCAGGCGGTCCTGCAAGCGCCCGCTGCCGGTCGGCCGGAAACCCATGCAGGTCATGTCATAGGCCGGCGCCAGCTGATACGGCCGGCCATGTTCGGCAATGAACGAGAGATTCCCGTTGTGCATGTCGGTGTTCCCGATCAGCGTGCCGAAGGCCCATAGCCGTTCGGCTTCGGGTACCGCCTCCCGGCGGACCTGCCGCGCCGCCGCCAGCCGGCGCACGATCGATGGCCAGCTGCCATCGCCCGAACCGATGAACTCGGCATCCAGCGATGCCAGCGATGCCAGCGAGTGAAGAGCGCGGCGGCCGAGGGCGCCCTCACGGTCGAAACGCTCGACCTCGAGGAAGCGCTGCCCGGCATGATCGACCAGCCGGCTGCGTGCCGCACTGATGCCCGCGTCGGCCAGCGTCTGCAGCGCGATATGTTCGGCAAGCAGCAGATCGCGCCAGCGCTCGCTGACCGGGCTTGCCTCGACTTCGCTGAACTTGACCAGCACATGGCGTGGGCCGTCCGGCGTCATCGCATAGGTAGTGAATTTCGGCTGTTCCCCTGCGGCGGAGGAGCCCGGCTGCTCGCCGCTGGCCGCCGCCTCGGCCAGCCGCGCGTAGTCGGCGCCTTGGGTCGACAGGCCGACCGGCACCGGGATCGGCGTGGCGAGGAATCGGTCGCGCGCCAGATCGCCGAGCAGCAGGTTGCCGACGATGTCATGTCCGTGGACCAGCAGGGCGCGCAGCGCATGCGTCTCGGACCAGGCGCCCAGACGCTCGGGCAAACCGAGGGCGCTTGCGTGGCGGGCCACGTAGGCGCGGCCAAGATAACCCTGCGGACGCATGTCATGCAGCCACCAGGGCAGGCCGGGGCTGTGAAGGGCCTTGCCTCCCTCCTCGAACATGACGAAGCCCTCGGGCAGGACCGGCACCAGCGTTCCCAGGCACCAGAGCTGGCCGTCGGTGCCGACCCGGTAGACGCGGATATCGGCGATGTCCCGACGTTCGTCGCGTAGTGCATAGCGAATGGATCGGGCCGCTCCCATCCTAACCACCTGCGAGCCGAGCGCGGTCAATCCACGCGACAGGGTGGGCTGGCTAGTTCCAATGAAATCAATGAGTTGCCGCGCCGATGCCGGCCCTTGAGCGAGGCGCAGTCGTAGAGCTTCGGCACAGGCAGACATGAGTTTGAATGGAAATTTGAATAGATAGTCGAATGGATAGTATCAGCGGAAAGCGCCTGCGTGCAAATGACAAACGGCGGGGGCAGCCCAGGCCAAAGCCCTGCCGCACCCGCCGTCTTTGTCGCCTCCTTGCTTATTCGGCCATCCTTACTTGGCCTCGCTTACTCGGCCTTGCTGCCCCCGGTCGCCGTGAACGACGGCACCTTGGCGTCGGCCGGTGTGGGCGAAGGCTTGGACTGTTCGCGACGGTACGAGACCATCCGCTGCTTCTCGGCTTCGCGCTCGGCGGCCGCCAGCTTTTCCTTCGCGGCCTCGCGCTCGCGCGCCAATTCGCGTTCTTTGGCCGCTTCACGCTCGCGTGCCCGCTCGCGTTCGCGGATCAGCTCGCGTTCCTTGTCCTTCAATTCCTTTTCGCGGCGCGCCTTTTCGGCCGCCAGTTCCTGCGCCAGTTCCTTCTCGCGCAAGCGCTGCTGCGCAGCCAGTGCTTCCACGTCCTTGCGCACGCCGTCGACATTGGCCACCGAGCCCTGCAGCGCTCCGAACTGGCCTGACAAGTCTTTCACGGCCTTGGCCTGGTCCTTCAGCATGCCGTCGAGCGTGGTCAGCTGCTGCAGCAGCTGCTTGTTCGCGGCCTCCGCCTTGGCCGCTTCCGCGCGCGCTGCCTCGGCTTTCGCTTGCGCCTCGGCTTTGCGCGCAGCCAGCATTTCCGGCGACGGCTCGGCCTTCTTCGGCGCGGCGGCCGCCTTCGGCTCCGGCTCCGGTTTCGGCGGCGGGCGCGGCGTATCCTGCAGCCGCGCGATGCGTTCCTCGATCGCCTGCTGCACCGATTGCGTATTTTCCTGCGCGAGCTTCAGATCCTCGAGCGCGGTATGGATATCGTCCATCGTTTCCATCCGGCGTTTGAGGTCGACCGCCCGCTTGCCCACCGCAAGCATCATCTCGTCGACCTGGGCGACCTTGTTCTGCAACTGCACGCTCATGAAGCTGAACAGGCCGGCCGATCCGACCAGGACGGCGCCGGCGATGCCGAGCACCAGCTTGGCCTGCATCGACTGCCGCTGTGCGCCTTCGATCAGCTTCTCGGCCGCGCGGTTCACATGGCCACCGGTGGTCGCCACCGCCGAGGCCGAGCGGTTCGCGACTTCGGCCGCATCCAGCACGATGCCCATCAGCGACTCGAGCTGCTGCGACGCGGCGCGATTGTTCTCGACCAGTACCTGCACCGCTTCCAGCGCGCGTCGTGCGGTGTCCTGCGGAACGGCGACAGTGCCGTCCGGCTGTACGCCGGCCAGTGCGATTTCCGGCTTGCCCGCGCCGTCGCCGGCCGCCGGCAGGTCATCCGGCAGGTCGTCCGGTGATACGCCGGCCTCTTCCGCCGTCATCTTGCGCGGCGCCGGGTCGGGCATGAAGCCGCCGCCCGCATCAAGCTTCACTTCCGGCTGCTTGTCGTTGTCGTCGCTCATTTGCCTACCCGTTTCGCGAGTCGTTTCGTCGATGCTTCGAGCGCATCGAGCTGTTCATTCACCTTCGCCGTCGTCAGCCCGAGGCTGGCGATCCTTTCCTCGAGATGGATCGACAGCGCCCACGGCGTCGCGTCGCGCTCGACCTTGAACGTCAGGTCGGCGTCGTCCTGCGCCGACGGCGGCTCGATCGCCGGTTTGGCAGGCACCGCCGCCGGCACCGGTGCCGGCTCGGGTTCGTCGTCATTGAAATTCAGCGCTACGGCCGGCTTGTCGACGCCGTCGCCGGGCAGGGCGGCCTTGTGGTCGTGCAGCTGCCTCAGCTCCGACAAGCCGTCGGCGTCATTCATCGTGCGCTGCTGCGACAAGCCGTCGGCATCGTGCATCTCGCGCCGCTCGGACAGGCCCTCGGCATCGTCCATCCGACGCTGTTCATCGGGGCCGCCGGCGGCATCATCCATCCGCCGCGCTATCGACTCGCCGTCGGCATCCCGCAGTTCTCGGCGCTCGCCCTGCGGCGCGTCCTTGCTGTCGCTCAGCGCTCGCTGGTCGACCGGCGCCTGGCGCCGTTGCTCGGCTGCGGCCTCGCCGGTATCGGCAATGCCCATTTCCGGCGCGTCATCGCCGCGAAAAATCTGAGTCTTTTCCTGAGACATGCGCTACCTCTTCCCTGTCAATGCCGCGATCAGCGGCCGGCGGGCTGCAATGCGCCCTGCAGCGATTTCACTGGCCGCAGCCACGGATCGGCCGGCACCCCCGGCCGCGCCGCGAAGGTCTCGGCTTCCTTGCGGGTCGCGAAGGGCCCCGAGACCACGGCGAACTTCACGCCCTTGTCCTGCGTATTGACCGCCGCGATCCGCGCCTGTGCCAGCGCGCCGTACTGCGCACGCCACTCCTGTGCCTCGGCCATCGAGCCCAGCGATACATGCTGGACGAAAAAGCTGCCTGGCCGGGCCTGCCGGACCAGCGCGTCCACGCCGCGCTCCGAACGCGGAGCGAGCGCCTCGGCGGCGACCGGGACCTTCGTCGCGGTCTCGGCCCGCGCCGCGTCGGGCTTCGGGGCTTCCGCCTTCGGGGCTTCCGGCTTCACCGGTTCGGTCTTTACCGGCTCCGTCTTCGCGGCGTCGGCTTTGGCGATGGCCGCGGCCGGCGGATCCACCCGCGCCGGCTCGGCCTTTTTCGGCTCGGTCGGCAGCGGCTCGGTCGGTAGTGGCTCGCTTTTCACCGCCGGCGTCGCCGGCAGTGGAGCAGGGCTGGCCGGCGCATTCGCGACTTTCCCGTTGTCTGAATCGGCTGCAGCCGGCGGAACTGTAGCCGCCGGCGCCTCGGCCGGCCGCGGCGCCTCCAGCGCGGCGCTCGGCGGCTTGCCGACCACGGCCA
This sequence comes from Burkholderiaceae bacterium, assembly GCA_023653025.1. Lineage (GTDB taxonomy): Bacteria > Pseudomonadota > Gammaproteobacteria > Burkholderiales > Burkholderiaceae_D > Pernthalerella. The sequence continues at coordinate 40,614 of JAMNXS010000013.1, read as the reverse complement.
CGACAAGGTCCATCGCCCACGGCGGCAGGTGATCTTTCAGGATCGGCGAGTTGACGATCGTCGGCGGCAGGTTACGCGCAAACAGCAGCCCGACCACGGCCGCCGAGACCAGCAGCAGCAAGACGGTGGCGGCGGTCCAGCGCAGCGTCCGGCTCAGCCATCCGCGCATGGCCGGCGGCTGGGTAAAGGGCGGGGCCGGCGCGGCGGACGGGCCGTCGAGCGTGGGCTCGGTGCGCGCATCCGGTACCGCTTCATCGAGCTCGGTGCGCTCGCGGCGCGCCGCGGCCAGCTGCGCCTCGAAGCGCGATTGCGCGCTGCTGTCGGGCTCGGCCGCCTCTTTTTTTGGCTTGTTCGCGATGCGGATCTCGGTGTAGCCGGTCGCAGCCAGCACTTTCTTGACTTCGACCTCGAAACCGATAGCGCGCGCCACCTTCAGCAAGGCCTCGCCTTCGGTGCGGGTCGGCGCCTCGACCGGCCAGCGCAGCAGGCGCTGGCCGAAGCCCTCGAGCGTGCGCTCGTGCAGCTGCATGCCGGCGCGGTCGACCAGCAGCACCAGCGACACGTTCGCGCCCGGGAAATCCTTGACCAGTCGCGCCATCAGCTGCAGGTCGCGCGCCGACAGCGCCTTCGCATCATGCGCAATCAGCACGCGGCGCGGCGCCGGCGAATCCTCGGCGCGGCGCGCGTCATCGAGCGAGATGCCGGACAAGATCTGGTTGAAGCGCTCGAGCAGCTGCTCGGTATTCTGCGGCAGGAAGACCTCGATCTGCAGGCCGTCGGTCTTGCGCAGCTTGCCCAGCACCAGGCGGCCGTAGTGGTCGAGCACGCCGTCGTTGTCGGACGAGAGCGCCAGCGACAGGCTGCTCTCACGCACCGCGCGCATCACGTAATCGAAGCGACGGCGGTCGGCGGCGCGCAGAAAAATGCCGTCGCTGCCGACGGTGTCGTGGCTGATCTCGTTGTCGTGGTCGGTCACCTGACGGCCTCTTCAAGTCGTCCGTTTGCGTCAAACTGCATGTTCTTCGGTACCTTCGGCTGCGGGCGCTGCATCGGCGGCGCACCGGGGCGTATGCTTGCCAGATTGAATACGTAGGCGATCACCTGCGCGACCGCATAGTACAGGTCTTCCGGCACCGGTTGCTCGACTTCGGTGGTGAAGTACAGCGCACGCGCCAGCGGCGGCGCGCTGAAGATTTCGATGCCGTGCTTGTCGGCTTCGGCGCGGATGCGGGCGGCCAGTTCGTCAGCGCCCTTGGCCAGCAGGATGGGCGCGCTGTCGCCGTTCGGATCGTAGGACAGCGCGACCGCGAAGTGCTCCGGGTTGGTGATCACGACATCGGCATCTTTGACGCGATCGATCATCCGGCCATTGGCCATCTCGCGCTGGCGGCGGCGGATCTGCGCCTTCACCTCGGGCCGGCCCTCCATGTCCTTCATCTCGTCCTTGACTTCCTGCTTCGTCATCCGCATCTGCTTCATGAACTGCCAGCGCTGGAAAGGGACATCGATCATCGCGATCACAATCAGCGAGCAGGCCATGATCAGCGCCGACTTGGTCAGCAACTGGCCGGCCACGGCCATTGCCGGCTCGAAGGCCATGCGTCCGATCGCATTGAGCGTGGTGATATTGTCGTACAGTACCCAGCAAACCACGCCGGACACCAGCGCAAACTTCAGCAGCGCCTTGCCCAGCTCGACCCAGGCCTTGGCGCCGAACATGCGCTTGACGCCCTCGAGCGGGTTCAGCTTCGAGGCTTTCGGCAGCAACGCCTTGGACGAGAACAGGAAGCCGCCGGTGGCGGCGGCGGCCGGCACCGCGACGACAACGGTCAGCACCAGCAGCGGAATGATCAGGATGAAAGCTTCCAGCAATTCATGGCCGAAAATGGCCGGCAGCAGGTTCGGCGAATGCACGAGTTTGCGGTCGAAATTGAAGCCGGATGCGAAAGCCTCGGCCAGCTTCGCCATCAGGTAACCGCCGGCGACGTACAGCAGACCGAGCGCCGCGATGGTCACCAGCGCAGCGGGGAGTTCGACCGAGCGTGCAACCTGTCCCTCCTCGCGCGCCTTGGACAGCTTGCGCGCGGTGGGTTCTTCGGTCTTGTCTTCGTCGGTGCTGTGCTCTGCCATGTCAGTTCACCAGTCCGACGAGGTCCTTGGCGTGGCTGAACGCCTGCATCCATAGCCACTGTATGCGGCCGCCGATGCTCTCCAGCGACAGGATCAGCACGATGAAGCCGGCCGCGATCGAGGCCGGGAAGCCAACCGAGAAGATGTTCAGCGTCGGCGCGGCACGTGTGACGATGCCGAGGCCGATATTGATGAACAGCAGCGACACCATGACCGGCAGCGCCAGCAGCACGCCGCCCAGAAACATCATGCCGCTCCACGCGACCACCTTGCCGAAGGCGGCCTGGCCCAGGATGAACTGGCCGATCGGTACCGTGCGGAAGCTGTCGACGATCATCGAGATCATGATCACGTGGCCGCCGAAACCGAGGAAGATCAGCGTGCCCAGAATGACGAGGAATTGCGAGATCACCGGCACGTTACCGATGTTGGGATCGACCATGCTGGCCATCGACAGGCCCATCGACGCGGCAATGGTCTGGCCGGCGACGACGATCGCGGCCACCGCGATCTGCAGCATCAGGCCCATCATCGCGCCGATGAACAGCTGGTTGACGATCTGCAGCAGGCCGTTGGCGCTGATCGGATCGATCACGGGCCACTCGATCAGCGGGTAGACGAAGAAGGTGACAACCAGCGCCAGCATGATGCGGATGCGCAGCGTCAGCGCATCGAGCGAGAACAGCGGGGCGGCCAGCAGCAGCGCCGAGATGCGCAGCATCGGCCACAGGAAGGTGTAGAAGCGCTCGACGATGTCCGCGGCAAGTAGGGTCATGGCCGGCCGGCGCCGCGTGCGGCAGCGATCAGGAAAACAGCGCGGGAATGCGCTGGTAGATGTCGCGGGTGAAGTCGACCAGCATGCCGAGCTGCCAGCCGCCGAAAATCGCCAGCGTCACGCCCATGATCACCAATTTAGGAATGAACGATAGCGTGGCTTCGTTGATCGAGGTTGCCGCCTGGATGACGCCGATGAACAGGCCGACGCCGAGGCCGACGACCAGCAGCGGCGCCGAGATGATGATGGTGGCCCACAGTGCGCTGCGGCCGAGATCGATGACGGTGGCGATTTCCATGATTTTTTTCCGGTTGTCCTGTCAGGGCATCGCGAAGCTCTTGGCCAGCGAGCCCATCAGCATGCTCCAGCCGTCGACCAGCACGAACAGCATCAGCTTGAACGGCATCGAGATCATCATCGGCGAGAGCATCATCATGCCCATCGACATCAGCACCGACGACACGATCAGGTCGATCACGACGAAGGGAATGTAGATCAGGAAGCCGATCGTGAACGCGCTTTTCAGCTCCGAGGTCACGAAGGCGGGAACGAGGGTGGTGAAGGGCACCGATTCCGGCCCCTCGAGTTCGGTCTTGCTGCGCGAGATCTCCATGAACATCGCAATGTCCTCCTCGCGCGTCTGCGCGAGCATGAAGCCGCGGATCGGCTTTTCGGCCTCTTCCAGCGCCTGCTCGAACGCCATCCCCTGGTTCATGTAGGGCAGGATGGCGTTGTTGTAGACGTCGCTCATCACCGGCTGCATGATGAACAGCGTGAGGAACAGCGCGAGGCCGGCCAGCACCTGGTTCGGCGGCGTCTGGCCGGTGCCGAGTGCCTGGCGCAGGATGGAAAAGACGATGATGATGCGCACGAAGGACGTCATCATCAGCAGCATCGACGGCAGCAGCGTCAGCACCGTCATCAGCGCCAGCAGCTGCAGCGTCAGGCTGTAGGCCTGGACGCCGCCCTTGCCGGCGGCGACCGTCACGGCGGGCATGCCCTGCGCCATGGCGACTGCCGGCAGCAGGGCGGGCAGTACGAACAGCAGCGTCAGGAAAATTCGGCGTGCCATGATCAGGCCTTGTCCTTGTTCTGGGCGGATTTGAGCATTTCGGAGAGGCGCCGCGCCAGCGGCGTCAGCGAGTTGGCGCCGTCGGCGGCGGCCGATCCCGGCGCGCGCGGCATCGACTCGGCCACGATTTCTTCTTCGGTCAGGCGGAAGCTGGCCAGCGTATTGATCTGCTGGACCGTCACGCCGAGCAGGATGTCCTGGTCTTTCACGCGCACCAGCACCAGCTTCTGGCGCGGCGCGACCGACACCGCCTCCAGCACGCGGATGCGGCGCTGCGGCAGGCCGAGCAGGCTGCCGGACTGCAGCCGCTTCATCACGTACAGCAGCGCACCGAGCAGCGCAAGGACGATCGCGAAGCTGATCGCGAAGGACAACCAGTCGGTGGTTTGCATGCCGTGCGCTCTCTCGAAAAGTCTTACAGGTTCTTCATCCGGTCCGACGCCGGCACCACGCGCGTCAGGCGGATGCCGTAGCGGTCATTGACCAGCACGACTTCGCCCTGCGCCACGACCGTGTCGTTGACCAGCAGATCCAGCGGCTCGCCGGCGATGCGCTCGAGCTCGACCACCGAGCCCTGCGTCAGGCGCAGCAGGTCGCGGATCTTCATCTTGGTGCGGCCTACCTCCACCTTGATCGCGACCGAAATATTCTGCAGCACTTCGGGATTGATATGGTGGTTCGGCATCGCGCCGGCCTTCGGCTCGGCCAGCGCCGTGTCATTGTCCTGGAAATTGTCGCTCATGGGGCTACCTCGTCGTTAGAGTGTTTCGGGGCTGGTCGCCTTGTCGATGCGGACAGCGACGTTGGGGCCGGACATGCCGACCTGACATTCGAAGGCGGGCAGGCCGCCGATCATCAGCGTGGCCAGTTCCGGCTTCTTGAAGAACAGCAGGTCGCCTTCCTTCAGGTTCTGCACGCGCTCGTAGTGGTCGACCACGGTGCCCAGCAGTACCTGCAGCTCGAGCTGGGCGTCGCCGACGGCGGCCGTCAGCTCCTTGCGCCATTTCATGTCCGACTCTTCGCTGCCGTCGGCCTGCACCCGGTTGCGCAGCAGGTCGCGCAGCGGCTTGAGCGACGCATACGGATACACCAGATCGACGAAGCCCTTGACGCCGCCCGCGCTCTCGGTCTCGAAGCGCGACATGATCACCAGGTCGTTTTCGTCGGCGATCTGCGCAAACTGCGGATTGATTTCGGAGCCGACATGGTCGAAATTCACTGGCAGCAGCGGCGCCCAGGCTTCCTTCAGCGAGCGGAAGAAAACGTCGAGGATGATCTTGACGATGCGCGACTCGGTCGGCGTGAACATCCGCGTCGGCGGCAGCCAGTTGGCCGGCAGCGGCTCGCCGTCCTTGTCGGTCGCGCGGCGGCGTCCGGCGCCGGGCATGCCGGTGCCGGTGCCGGTGCCACCGAAAAAATTATCGAGCGCCGAGAACACCAGCGTCGGCTCGATCGTCACCAGCGAGAACCCGCGCAGCGGATTGATGCGAATGGTATTGACCGCCAGCGGCGGCCGCAAATCTTTCAGGTAATCGCCGAAGCGCACGATCTGCGCGCGCGACGGGTTGATGCGCGGGCTGGTGCGCAGCACCTCCATCAGGCCGAGACGGAACAGGCGCACGAAGCGCTCGTTGATCATCTCGATCGACGAGGTGTTGACGCCCAGCGTGCTGTCCTCGCTGGCCAGATCGTGCTTTTTGACCCGGGTGGCCAGGTTGAAGCCGGTGTCGACCGCGATGGAGCCGTCGTCGATGCCCTGGGCGAGGGCAGCGAGTTCTTCGGGCGACAGCAGGTTGCTCATATCAGCCATGGCGTCGATCTTCCTCGTTGCATGCGTTCCGGTGCGTGGTCCTTACTGGACGACGAACTCGGTGAACATCACTTCTTCGATGCCGCCGAAACCTTCGTACTTCTCGAGCAGCGAGTTGATCACCAGCCGCACCTCTTCGGCGAGCTGCTTGCGGAAGTCCGGGTCGCGCAGGTCGGCCTCGGACTTCTGGCGCATCACGTCGAGGATGCCGGCGCGCAGCGCCAGCTCGTGCGTCTTCACGTTCTTGATCACGCGGTCGTCGTAATGGGTCATGACGGTCAGCGTGATCTGCATCACCTTGCGCGAACCGGACAGGTTCGACAGCAGCGGCTTTTCCAGCGAGTGGTAGTTGAACTTCCAGCGCTGGCTGTCGGCTTCCGGCGCGACCAGTTCCTTCTGCGGCGCTTCGCCGCCGGCCTTGGCGGCCTCGTCTTTTTTGCCAGCATCGCCGTGGCCGTCGCCGCCATGGGCTTCGCCACCTTCCTTCTTGTCCTCGAGCTTCTCGAGCTGGGCGTCGACCGCTTCCTTCGCGGCTTCCTTCTTCGAGAAGAAGCCGGTGGCCAGCAGCGTGCCGCCGACCGAAGCGCCGATCAGCAGCAGAACCGCCACTACCATCAGGATAATCTTGAGCAGCGGACCTTTCTTTTTCGGTTCGCCTTCCGCTTGTTCTTCTGGTGCTGCTGCAGCTTCTTCAGCCATCACATCCTCCAAAGTCTGGAACTTGCCTGTTCTGTCGGTCAGACCAGCACATCGAGGCCGTCATCGGATGACGTGCCCCAACGTACCGGCGGCGTCGCGGCCGGGGCGGGGTCCGTGGCCGCCGCGCGTGATGCAGCGCCGCCGTTGACGCCGGCGGACTGCTTGCCGGGTGTCGGATTTCCGCCATGTTGGCCGTCTTGCCTTACGTTAACATTCACTGAAGCAACGTCCATGCCAAGCTCGGCCAGCACTTCCTTCAGCCGCGGCAGGCCGTCATTGATCAGGTCGCGCGTGCGCGCTTCGCTGGCGTTGAAACTGGCCTCCAGCGCGCCGTTCTTCATCGCCAGTTCGATGTCGATATTGCCCAGGTCATGCGGGCGCAGCGCCATCTCCACTTTCCAGTCGCCTTTCGCTATCTGGGCCGCCAGCCGCTGGCCAAGGGCTTCGCCCAGCCGCTGCGACAGCTTTTCGTACTGCTCGGCCCGCAGGTCGAGGTCGCTGCGTTCGGCGGCGGCGGCCGCGGCCGCGCCAGTGTTGCCGTTGTTGCCGCCGTTGCCGCCGTTGGCGGCACTGCCCTGGCCGTCGGCCGGCCGCTGCTGCAGCAGGCTCTGCAACTCGTTCTCGTCGAGCCCGAGGTCCAGCGTCAGGGGTTCGGCTGTCGGCGCGCTGTCCGTGCCGCTGCCGTCAGCGGCCAGCGCTTCGGTCATGGCCGCCAGCAGGGGGCCCGCAGCCCGCGCCGGTTGGGTCAGTTCGCCCAGCCGTTCGGTGCGCTCGGCAACCTGCTTCAGCTGCTGGCGCCGGGCCGCCTGGCCGGCCTCGGCCGCGCCGAGAATCAGGCTGGCTGCCAGCGACTGGTTGGCCGCTTCCGGATGATCGGCCGGCGCGTCGGTTGCCGCGCCTGGCGCCGTCGTCGGCGTGGCCGGCATCGCTGGCATCGCTCGAATGCCGTTCAAGCCGAACATCGGCATGATCGGCTCGCCGGCCCCGGCCTGCATGGCCAGGGTCGCCGACGCCGGCACCGACGCGCCGAGCGTCCAGCGCAAGCTGGCGTCAGGACCGAGATCGATCAGCGCGCTGGCCGGCGTGCCGGCAGCCGGCGGGCTGCCGCCAGTCTGGATCGAGGAGGCCGGTCGGGCGTCGAGGCCACCCGCTTTGCCGTGGGCGATGGCGTCGAGGCCATCGCTGGCCAGGCCGCTGCCATCCGTCGCCAAGGTGGCGGCGTTGGCCGGCTGGCCGAAGATCATGGCCAGCGCTTCCTCGTCCATACCCTGCGCGAGCGCGAAAGCCCGCAGGCTTTCGTCGCTGGTCGCCGGTTCGGCCGTCGTGATGATGTGAACGCTCGGGCCCAGCACCTCGGCGGCCAGCCCGACCACGGGCGAAGACTTGCCCGGGGCGGCTGCCGGGGCGGCAAGGTCTGGCCGCAGGCCGACCTCCATCATCTCGCCGAACAAGGCGGCGAATTCGCCCGCAGCCTCGCCCGCAGCGGGCCGCAAGCGGTTCGAAGTCGTTGAATTGTCAGGCTTTTTTGCCGCCGAGGCGGCATGGGGCGACGTGTTCTGTACGGAGCTCATCGTGCTTTGCATTCCCTGGTTGCACTGGTGTTGCCGGTGCTAATGCAAAAAACGTGACAGGGCGCAAGATTGGCGCAAACTTGTCGGGATGATATTAACTCAAAGCAATTTTTCTGGCGCGACGGCAGTGGTCTGGCCAATGCGCTGTCGGAGACGGACGAAAAAAAACCGCCACGTCGCCGTGGCGGTCATCCTCTGGCCCTGCTGAAATCGGTGGTCGGCGTCAGTTGATCGCTGCCTTGCGTTGCGACGGCGGCACCAGCTGCGGCACCATCGCCCAGGCACTGCGGATCTCGGCCATCAGGTTGTGGACTTCCCTGAGCGCCTCGAGGTCGTTGTGCGCATTGACATGGAACAGGCGACGGGTCACGTAGCTGTACAGGTCGTTCAGGTTGCGCGCGATGTCGCCGCCCTTGTCGAAATCCAGCGCGCCCTGCAGGCCGACCACGATGCGGCCGGCGCGTGCGAGGCTTTTCGATTTCTCTTCGATCATGCCGCGCTCGATCTGGCCCTTCGCCGTGGCGAGGCTCTCGATCAGGCCGTCAAACAGCATCTGGATCAGTTGCACATTGTCGGCGCCGGCCACGCCGGTGCTGACTTTCACATCGCCATAGCTGGCCAGTGCGCGTTGTCTCATGTTCATGGTCTGTCGCTCCAAGGTGAATCATTGCGTCAGACCATGTATCGGCAGTTCGGCGGGAGGCTTTAGCGGTAGGGGGTGAAAGCAGGGGTGGCAGGGGGTGATGGCGGATTTCGCTGCGCTCTATCCGCCCTACGGTTTGTTTGTGATCAGGGTATGCCGTAGGGCGGATAGAGCGCAGCGAAATCCGCCATGTGCAAGGCAACGCCTTACACCGGTCCCGATGCGGCAACTTCCTGCCGCTTGTCCGCGCCCTTGTCCGCCGCATCGGCATTCGCGGCACTCGCGGCATTTACCGCATCCGCAACGCCCTCGGCATTCCCGATCGGAGCCGCGTCGTCGCCGGCCTGCGCCACCGGCTCCTGCGCCGGCGGCATATCGACCGGCAGGGTGTCGGGCGCATCGGGCGCGGGCAGCGCCGGCTGCGCATTGTCGCCGCCGGCAACGTCGCCGTCGCCGGCGTCCGTCTTGCGTTCGAGTTGCGGCATCAGGATGCCGGACAGCGGATGTGGCGGCAGCCCGGTGGCCGAGAAGATCGCCTGGCCGATCATGTCGAGCTGGCGCTGGACGAGGTCGGTGTCGCCGTCGGCCGACGTAGCCAGCGCATAGCCGGCGCGGTAGACGCCGGAGGCGAATTCATGTGGTATCCATGATTCGACGTCGCCGCGCAGCGTGGGCACCTTGCGGTCGCATCTGACCGGCATCGACAGTCCCTCGCGGCCATCGAGCTTGCCGTCTTCGAACAGCAGTTCGAGGTGTTTTTGCAGCACCAGTTCATAGCGCGGCCGCAGCGATGCGATCTTTTTCTGGTCCCAGCCCGGCATCGGCACGCCGATCATCGCGTCCCACAAGTTCTTGCCGGTCAGCCCGCCAAGGACGCCGGCCGGATCGATCTGGCCTTTCGGCAGATCGGCGTGGCGGTGCAGCTCGTTTAGCCGGTCGAGCATGAAGAAAATGACGAGCAGCATCCCCACCAGACCGGTGAATATCAACAGCAGCAGGATGGTGTTCATCTGTTGCTCCATCTAGGCATCACTCCGTTGAGCCGGCGGCTAGCGCAGCACAGGCTCGGTATTCAATTGTGACCGCAATTTCTTGACGTTGGCCGACAGTATCTGCGAGACGCGCGATTCCGACACGCCCAGCACCTCGCCGATCTCGCGCAGGTTCAGTTCCTCGACGTAGTAGAGCGAGATCACCAGCTTGTCCCGCTCGGGCAGGCCGTCGATTGCCTCGGTCAGCGCCTCCATCATCTGCGCCTCTTCGGCCAGCGCCTCGGGCTGGCGCGACTGCTGCTCCGGCACGTTCATGACCTCGTCGGTCACCACTTCCATCGAGTAGGTCTCGAACTGGCGCGCGGCGCCGCGGTCCTTCTCGAAGCTGTCGATCTCCATCCCCATGAATTCGGCCAGCTCCGCCTGCGTCGGCGCGCGCCCGAGTTCGGTCGCCAGCGCCTGCGAGGCTGTGCTGTGCGACTTGTTGAACGCCACGGCCGAGCGCGGCAGGAACGACAGCCGGCGCACCTCGTCGATCATGGCGCCGCGAATCCGCGTGTGCGCATAGCTCTCGAAGGCGACGCCCTTGGTCGGGTCGAACGAACGCGCGGCCTCGATCAGGCCGATCATGCCCACCTGCACCAACTCGTCCACCTCCATGAACGGAGGGATGCGTGCCTTCAGGTGGACGGCGATGCGCTTGACCATACCGAGATGATCGAGGATCAGCGCCTCGCCATGGTCTCCCGTCTGTTCGTAAAGTCGGATCGAGGGCGGCATGCTTTAGCCTCCAGGCTTGTTTTTCACCAGCCGCTCCATGAAAAACTGCAGCCCGCCCGAGGCGAGGCCGATTTCAGGCAGGTTGGTGATGGCGTCGGCCAGCCGCCGGAAATCCCGCGCGCCGGCGCTGCCGGGGGCGAATTCCAGCACGGACTGGTATTTCTTCAGGGCCGACAGCACCAGCTCGTCGGCCTCGATTGAAGTCAGGTATTGCAGGCTCTTGCCAAGGAAGCGGTCGCAGACCTCGTTCACGCGGCGGTACAGGTGGGCGCCAGCGGCCTGGCTGTCGACCATGTTCGGTATCAGATAGATCTCGTCGAGCTCGAGGTCGCGCGTCATGACCTTGATGATGCCGTAAGCGTCGGCGATCGACGACGGCTCGTCCTTCACCACCACGAAGCGGCGCTGGCAGGCCTCCATGAAAGCCAGTACCGACGGCGCGATGCCGGCAGCGGTGTCGACGATCAGGTAGTCGATGTCGTCATCGAGCTCGGAGAAGGCCTGCACGATGCCGGCCGTGACCGCGGCCGATAGGCCGGCCATCTGGTAAACGCCGGAGGCGCCCGGCACCAGCTTCACGCCCTGGCGCGAGGTGACGATGATCTCCTTCAGCGATTTCTCGCCGGCGATCACGTGCGACAGGTTGTGCTGAGTCTGGCAGCCGAGCGCGATCTGCGCGTTCGCGAGGCCGAGGTCGGCGTCGAGCAGCATCACGCTCTTGCCCATCATGGTCAGCGCGACGGCGAGGTTGGACGACAGCGTGGTCTTGCCGACCCCGCCCTTGCCGCTGGCGATGCCGATGACTTCGGTGCGGCGCCTGGCCAGTGCTTGCTTAGCTTGCATGTGCGCTCTTCTCGATGCGGGCGACCAGCGCGTGGGCGGCGGTCACGACAGATTGATCGGGTTCTTCATCCACCAGCTCGTCGGCAACCAGCGCAGCAGCCGACGCCTCCGGACCTTCGGTCGCCAGCCCGCGCAGGGCCAGCGTGACCAGCTCGCCGGCAGTGAGGACCTGGCAGCCGTCGGTGGCCGCCGGGCTGTGCGAGGCGGCCGACAGCGGCACCGGCTTCTCGCACAGGGCCTGGATCAGCGCCCACGGCTGGGTCGCTTCGTCCATGCGCGAGGCCATCAGGCTGCTCCATGCGAAGCTCGAGTCGATCAGCAGGCGGCGCACCGTGGTGCCCGACGCATCGGCCGGCAGCACGAGGTGGCAGCTGATGTCGGCGCTGCAGGCGCGCAGTTGTTCGACGCGCGCAAGTACTTCGACGCCGGGGGTGTCGATCAGCACCAGCGTGCGGCTGCCCAGTTCGCCCAGCAGCATCGTCAGCGTCTCGGCATCATTGGCGCGCAGACAGTCGACGCCGGCTTGCGCGCACAGCATCTGGATCTGGCTCCAGGCGCCGGCGCGCTGGTCGCACCAGGAGATCACGGCCACCGATTCGGCGCCCTTGCGCTCGGCAACCGCGCGCGCAAGGCGGGCCACCATCAGGGTCTTGCCGCTGCCGGCCGGGCCGGCGATCGCGTGGACGCCGCGCTGGGGCAGTTTGGCCCAGTGCTCGCCCATGCTTTTCGCGAGATGGGCGTGCAGCGCCTGTTTCGCCTGCTCGAGATCGTCCATGTCGCTGACATGATCGACCAGCAGGGTGCGCAGCGAGACCGGTATGCTGGCCTCCGCCAGTGCCGCCACCAGCGGCCGCACCGCGCTGCGCGACGGCGCCTCGGCCTGCCATGCGGCCACGCGCTGCGCGAGCTTGAATTCCTTGCGGATGGCGGCCAGTTCGTCACGCACCATGTCGACGATCTCGCGGCCGCGAATGTAGTCGCGATGATCCGCAGCTGAGCGGTCATGCGCGTCAATCAGCGCCTCGGCCGACGGCTTCTGGCGCAGGCGCGGCGCGGGGGAGTAGGTGTCTTCGTCGGCGGCTTGCGCATCGTCGTCGGCGGCCTCGAGCGCGCGGAACGATTCCTTCAGCGCGGCAGAGAAGCGCTCGCCATCGCCGGCCGTGCGGGTGGCGGCAGGGCGGGCGGCGTCCGCGAGCTCGAGCTCGGGTGCGACGTCGACCGCGACGATCACCTCGTGCTGGCCGTTTACCCGGGCATTCGAGACGAACAGCACGTCGTCACCGTACAGCTTGACGGCTTTCTCGGTCGCCCGGCGCAGGTCTTTGGCGAGGATGCGTTTGAGTTCCATGGTGGGTTCCTGGTCAGGACTTGTTCTGTGCTTCCACGGTGAAGATCACCTTGACCGCCTGGTCGTCGGGAATCTCGGTGTAGGACAGCACGGTCATTTCGGGTATGCGATGGCGGACCATCTTCGACAGCCACGGCCGGATCGACGGCGCGACCACCAGCACCGCCGGATTGCCGTCGTCCTCGACGGTGCGCGCAGCATCGCGTAGCGCGGAGAACAGGCTCTCGGCCAGTCCCGGCTCGATCACCACGCTCTGTCCGGGCGCGCCATTGGTCAGCACGTTGTGCAGTAGTTGTTCGAGGTCGGGTGCGAGCGTCATCACCGGCAGGTTTTCCTGCGCGTCGAGCAGCTCCTGCACGATCATACGGCCGAGCTTCGGGCGGACCACGGCGCACAGCTGCTCCGGGTCCTGGGTTTTCGAGGCGGCGTCCGACAGGGTCTCGACGATGGTGCGCATGTCGCGGATCGGAATGCCTTCGGTCAGCAGGTGCTGCAGCGTGCGCGTGATCACGCCCAGCGCCATCTTGCCCGGCACCAGGTCTTCGACCAGCTTCGGCGACTTCTGCGCCAGCTTGTCGAGCAGCTGCTGGGTCTCGTCGTGCGACAGCAGGTCGGAGGCGTTCTCGCGCAGCACCTTGTTCAGGTGGGTCGCGATGGCCGTGGCCGGGTCGACGACCGTGTAGCCCAAGGTGCGCGCATAGTCGCGCTGCGCCGGATCGATCCAGACCGCCTCGAGGCCGAAGGCCGGCTCCTTGGTCGGAATGCCCTCGAGCTGGCCATAGACCTTGCCCGGGTTGATCGCCAGCTCCATGCCGCTCTTGATGTCGCCCTTGCCGCGCATCACGCCGTTCAAGACGATGTGATAGACGTCCGGGTCGAGGTTGAGCGCATCGCGGATGCGCACCGGCTGGATCAGGAAGCCGAGTTCGGCCGAGAGTTTCTTGCGCACGCCCTTCACGCGCGGCATCAGCTGGCCGCCCGTCTCCGGGTTCACCAGCGGGATCAGTCCGTAGCCGATCTCGAGGCCGATCAGGTCGACCTGGTCGACGTCGTCCCAGCCCAGCTCCTTCGGCGCTTCGGCGGCCTGCTGTTCGGCGGCCTGCTGCTCGCTGACGACGGCCGCGGCCTCGTCATTGCGTATCAGCAGGAAGCCGAGCGCGGCCGCGACCAGTCCCAGCGTCAGGAACACGGTGTGCGGCATGCCGGGGATAATGCCCAGCACCATCAGGATGCCGGCGCTGATGAACAGGGCCGACGGATTCGATAACTGCGACACCGCCTGGTCGGTCATGGACTCCGAGGTCGTCACGCGGGTGACGATGATCGCGGTGGCCAGCGACAGGAACAGCGACGGAATCTGCGCGACCAGGCCGTCGCCGATGGTCAGCAGCGTATACAGCTTGCCGGCGTCGGAAAACGACATGCCGTGCTGCGCCACGCCGATGGCGAGGCCGCCGACGACGTTGATGAGCAGGATCAACAGGCCGGCCATCGCGTCGCCGGAGACGAATTTCGACGCACCGTCCATCGAGCCGAAGAAGTCGGCTTCCTGGCCGATCTCGTCGCGGCGCTTCTTGGCCTCTTCCTGCGTGATGGAGCCGGCGTTCAGGTCGGCGTCGATCGCCATCTGCTTGCCGGGCATCGCATCGAGCGTAAAGCGCGCATTGACCTCGGAGACGCGGCCCGCGCCCTTGGTGACCACGATGAAGTTGATGATCATCAGGATCACGAAAATGATGAAGCCGACCAGATAATTGCCGGCGATGACGAACTCGCCGAAAGCGGCAATCACCGCGCCGGCCGCATGCTCGCCCTCGTGGCCGTTGACCAGGATGACGCGGGTCGACGCCACGTTCAGCGCCAGCCGCAGCATCGTTGCAAAAAGCAGAACCGCCGGGAAAGACGAGAACTCCAGCGGCTTGTTGGTGCCGATGGCCACCATGATCACCATCACGCTGACCAGGATGTTGAAAGTGAACAGCACGTCCAGCAGCAACGGCGGCAGCGGAACGACCAGCATCGCCATGATCAGCAGCACGAGGAAGGGGATGCCGAGCCCTTTGAGCTCGAACCCCGACAGGCGCTGTCGAATTGTTGACATGGAGAGGGCGGTCATTTTTATTGAATGCGTGTCAAATCAGGCGCTTAGCCAAACGTTCCGGGCGTAAAAGGTTTCCACGCGGAACGTTAAAGCAAGTCATGTGCCATCGGCCGGGGCAACGGGAAGGGCCGTGGATTCCAACTTGCTTTTCCAGCAAGCATTCATGCCCGCCCATTAAAGAACCCCGGCCCCCTGCCGATTACCCGGTGGAACAGAGGCTTATTGCCTCATGTTAATAATTTGTCAGGCGGTGAAAACAGGGGCTGACTCGGGCATCATCCGGTCAGATCTTGCCGGAAAGCAGTCCCGGAGTCCGCGTCAGACCATCGGCGGCAGCCGAACAGACAAGGGGTGATTCATGAACAAGATGTCCAAATGCTCAACGCTGACACTGGCACTGCTGATGACGGCTTGCCAGGCGGTCCCGACCGTCGCCGTCGCCGATAACGCTTCGGCCAAGGCCGAGGCCAAAGCGGCCGAGGTGAAGCCGGTGCCGCTGCCGGAACCGAAGGCACCCGAAGTCAGGGCCGAAGTCAAGTCCGAGGTCAGGGCGCCCGAAGCCAAGGCCGAAGCGAGGCCCGCCGCCCGCGAGGACGCGGTCAGCATGATCACGCCGATGGCCGAACGTGCGGCGACCATTCGCGCCACCGGTTATGCGGTCATCAGCACCCAGAACCACAAGAACCCGGCCCAGCAGCGCCTGATGGCGATCCGCGCATCCAAGCTCGACGCCTACCGCGCCCTGACCGAACAGGTCTACGGCCAGCAGCTCGACGCCACCACCACGGTCGCCGAGATGATGATCACCAGCGATACCTTCCGCACCCGCGTGCAGGGCATCATC
Source organism: Burkholderiaceae bacterium (assembly GCA_023653025.1). Taxonomy (GTDB): domain Bacteria; phylum Pseudomonadota; class Gammaproteobacteria; order Burkholderiales; family Burkholderiaceae_D; genus Pernthalerella. The sequence goes on along the minus strand of JAMNXS010000013.1, from coordinate 25,006 downwards.
TACGGCGCGGTGCTGGAGTCGATCACGCCGATCGGCGACGACACTTACGAGACCACGCTGTCGCTCGACGGCCGCGTCGTCAACGACCTGCGCGTGCTGTACCTCGCGCAGCTGGCCGCACGCCACAAGTAATCCGCGATCCGGAGCCCCGATCATGCGCGCGCGCCTGACCTCCCTGTTGCTGGCCCTGCCGCTGGCTGGCGCGGTAACGTCGGCCTTTCCGGCCGACACCACGCTGCCCACCGAGCCGAAAAAACGCCTCGAGGCGCTGCAGCATGCGCTGGTCGGCGCGGCGATGGAAGGGCAGACCCGCGTGCGCAACGCGGCCTGGATCGACAGCAGCGGCAAGCTGCACGAGAACACCCGGATCACTTCCGACATGAAGCTGCGCAACGTGCGCGTGCTGAACTACCTGACGGTCGAGGACGGCGTATCGGCCGCCATCGTCGCCGAGGGTCGCGGCGCGACGCCGGACGCCGAAATCTGCCAGGCCAACCAGCAGCGCTACCGGCGCGAGGCGACCCTCGACGCCGTGCTCGGCATTGCCGCCAGCGGCGCCGACCGCAGCTGGTGGCGGGCCTTCGCCGAGCAGGCGCGCGCCCGCTTCGCCGCCCAGGCCCACGCCGGGCGCAAGTGGCTGCTGGCCGCCAGCCAGCCGCCGTCCCAGTCGATGTACGACGCGGCGCTGACCGGCTTCGTGCCCGATGTCGCGCCTTACCAGATGACGATCGAGTTGCTGCCGGCCGGCGCACTCGGCATCGAGCCGGTGCGCCCGAAAGCCCGCGCCGGCGAGCAGGTGCGGCAGTCGCTGAAGGCGGCCAAGGACTACCTGCTCGATGAGCCGAAGCGCTCGGCGCCGGTGGCCTTCGTATTGCGCCTGACCGTGGTCGAACGCCAGAACCGCCGCCTGCTGTGGCAGGACGCGGTGCCGCTGTTCTTCCCCGAGCGCGAGATCACGACCACCTCGCAGCCGCTGCCGGTCGGCCTGCTGGCCGAACTGGACGAGGTCGTCGCGCGCTGGCAGCAGCGGCTCGACGCCGACTTCGGCTGCCGGCCGCAGGCATTCAACGTGGTGCAGTCCACGCCCCAGGGCTGGGTCATCAATGGCGGCCAGGCGGCAGGCCTGGCGGTCGGCGACCAGCTGCTGATGATGAACCGCGAACAGGTGCCCGCGCGCATTCTCGAACCCGACAGCGGCGAGCATCTGGCGCTGGTCGAGGTGACCAGCGTCGGCCCCGGCCGCGCCGTGGTGCGCAAGCTGGCCGGACCCGCGCAGCTCGCCCGTTCGGGCGACTGGGTCGCCACCCCCTTCTGACGTCTACCCCCGGAGAGGATCATGACATTCGCCCAACGCCCGTTGCTGATCGCCGTGCTCGCGCTGATGTGCGGCGGCGTCGCGCTCGCCGCCGACGCGCCGAAAGCCGACGCCAAGAAAGAAGAGAAGGCCGACGACAAGAAAGACGCGAAGGACGGCAAGGAAGCCAAGGCCGACGCCCCCGCCGAGCCCGACCTGCCGTCCAAGCCCTACCCGAAGAACGCGCAGCCGAAAGCCTTCGCGCCAAAAGCCGAGCTGAAGAAATTCGATGAGCCCGGCGCCGCCAAGCCAGCCGACAAGGTCGCCGAGAAGGGCGGCGACAAGATGGCCGAGAAGGGCGGCGACAAGGGTGCCGAGAAGGGTGGCGACAAGCCGGCAGACAAGAGTGCCGACAAGGCGGCCGTGGCTGCCTACCAGCCCGCGCACGACAAGCCCGCGATGAAGAAGCGTCGCCAGGCAGCCGCGCCCGTCCCCGTCACCGATCCGGCGCTGGCCGCGCTGGCCCGCGAGTCGCTGGACCGCAACGCACCGGCCGCCGCCTACCAGGTCAAGGCCGGCGAGAATCTCGATGCGGTCATCCGCAAGACCATGCCCGCCAGCCCGTTTTCGCTGGAGGTGATGCGCGAGGCTTTTGCGCGCGCCAATCCGCAACTGCTGGCGGCAGTAAAGGCAATGAAGCTCAAGGCCGGCTCGACGCTGAACGTGCCGGATGCGGCCGTCATGCGCCAGGTCGTGCTGGGCGATGCAGCGCCGCCGGCAGCGCCGGCCGAGCCGGCCAAGGCCAAGCCGTCCGAGCTGTATCAGGCCGCCCCGGTGGTCGCGCCGTCCGCGCCGGCGACCACCAGCGACCAGAACCCGCCGATCGCGATCCCGCGCCTCGCGCCCGACTTGCCGGCCGCGCCGGTGGCCGAGGTGGCGCCGGAAGAAAAGAAACGCTGGGTGCGCTACCCCTAAGCCGGCGCGTCCGGATCCGACCTGCCGACGGCGCCGGGCGTGAACCCGCTGCTGCAAGGCGTTGAGCAGACGGCCCTGCCGGGCCGTCTGAATCCTTTTTACCTCGAAGGCCGGCCGCTGCCGCTGGCCGCGCCGATCGCGCAGCAGCTGCGGCTGCGCGACGGCCAGATCATCCAGGCCACGGTCGAGGCGCGTGCCGAATCCCTGAAGCTGCTGCTGAACGGCCGCCTGCTCGACTTGCCGCCGGGCCTGCGTTTCCGTCCGGGCGACACCGTCTGGCTGCGCGCGCTGCAAGGCGCCGGCGGCTGGACCCTGAAGCCGGTCGATCCCGCCACGGCGCAGCCGGCGGCGGCCGCGGCGCTGCCGGCAGCCGACGAGGCGCTGCCGCCCGGCATGTCGCGGCTGCTCGCGCTGTCGCTGCGACCGCCGACATCGCCGCTGCTGATGCAGCTGTTCCAGCCGGCCCAGGCCGCCGGCCTCGTGCAGTCCGCCGCCAACCCGGAACTCGGCGCGTTGCTGCAGGGGCTGCAGCTGTCGATGCGCGGGCTCACGCCGGCGGCGCTGCAGGCGGCCGTCATGTCGTCCGGTTTCTGGCTCGAGGCGCTGCTCGCGCGCGGCCAGTCCGCGCCGGGCGGCGACACCAAGTCGCTGCTACGGCGGCTAATCCGCTCGCTCGGCGAGCGCGAGGCCGGCGCGGTGGAATCGCTCAAGCGCGCCATCGACGACATCGAGTCGGCGCAGGTCGAATCGCTGGCCGCGCAGGCGCGCGGCGAACTGTCGTTCTCGATGGTGCTGCCGTTCCGGGACGGGAATCCGGTCAGCCTCCGGTTCTTCCGCCCGCCGCGCCGTCCCGGCCAGGAGGCGCCGCCGTTCTCGGTCGACATTCACACCATCAACGACGTGCTGGGCGAGATCTGGCTCAAGACCTCGGTCACCCGCGCCGCCCATGTCGAACTGATGATGTGGGCGCTGAGGGAGAGCGTGGTGCGGCTCGCGCGCCGGCACGCGGACGGGCTCGGGCAGCGGCTGTCGGTGGCCGGGCTGACGATGGACTCGTTCCGCATCTTCCACGCCGCCCGTCCCAGCCTGCCCGATAGCTGGGCGCCGCCGGGCGCATTGCTGGACGTGCGCGCATGAAGCGCCGGCGCCAAGCCGTGGCGCTCGAATACGGGCAGCGCGAGGCGCCGGTCGTCAGCGCGAAAGGCAGCGACGAACTGGCCGACGCCATCATCGCCGAGGCGCGCCGGCAGGGCGTCTACGTCACCGAGGACAAGGCCCTGGTCGCGGCCCTGTCGCGGCTCGACCTCGAGCAGGAGATACCGCGCGATCTGTATGTCGCGGTGGCGGTGGTGCTGTCTTGGGCGTATTGGCTGCGGGGGATGAAGCCGGGGGATGAGAAGGGGTAAGGGAGTCGGAATGCACGGCGGGTTTCGCTGCGCTCTACCCGCCCTACGGCCCTGCGGGGTATCCGGGCTCGGTTATCGTCGATGGTCTGTTTGGCGGATTTCGCTACGCTCTATCCGCCCTACGGCCCTGCGGAGTATCCGGGCTTGGTTATCGTCGAGGGTCTGTTTGGCGGATTTCGCTACGCTCTATCCGCCCTACGGCCCTGCGGGGTATTCGGGCTTGGTTATCGTCGATGGTCTGTTTGGCGGATTTCGCTACGCTCTATCCGCCCTACGGCCCTGCGGGGTATTCGGGCTTGGTTATCGTCGATGGTCTGTTTGGCGGATTTCGCTACGCTCTATCCGCCCTACGGAATATTCAGGTGTCTCAGCAAGTCGTAGGGCGGATAGAGCGCAGCGAAATCCGCCGCAAGCCACCACACCCCGCCTCAAGCCTCCTCATACCCCCGCCCGCCACGCAGCCGCGACATGCGGCCGAGGCGGTCGTATACCTCGACGCTGGCTGTCGGGTCGCTGCCGCGCAGCGTATGCAGGGTGCCGCGGATGGCGTCGAGCTTGCGGCTGATGAGCACCTCGTTGCGACGGTGCAGGTCGCGGCACTCGGCGATCTGGCGGCGGAAACCGTCCCAGCCCGGCTGGGACAGCCGGTCGGTGTCGGTGCCGACGCCGGTCAGCCAGGTCAGGGTCTCGAAAATCTTCAGTTTTTCCGGCTGCAGCGACTCGAAGCGGTCGAGGTCCTGCACGCGCAGCGCCTCGAATTCCTGCTCCAGCAGATGCCTGAGCGCGTCGCCGTGCTCGAGCGCCGACGCCAGCTCGGGGCTGGCGGCCGCTGTCACGGCGGTCTGCACGGCGCCAGACTCGGTGCTTGGCGCGGAAGAGAGGGTCAGCATCGGGCGACGACCATCAGCCGATCAGTTTTTCCATCGACGCAAAGCTCTCGGCGATGCGGCGGGCATCCATCGGATACGTCCCGTCGCGCAGTGCCTGCTTGATCGCCTCGACCTTGTCGCGGTCGAAGGCCGGCTCGGCCATCGCGCGCTTGGCGATCGGCGACAGCAGCAGTTCGTCGGCGCGCGGCGCGGGGCGGGCCGCCGCGGTCTTACCCGGCTCGGACTGGCCGTCGAGCGGGCGCTCGAGCGCCTGCCGCTTGGCTTTTTCCAGTGCCGCCTTGTCCAGCGACGGGCTGCCGCCAAACACGCCAGAGATCGGATTGCTCATGATGTTTTCTCGCTTTCGGCCAACGGCCTTTTATTCCTGTCACATCGAGTATCGGCTCGGCTGAAGCGAACTTGAGCGCTTTGCCGAAAATTTTTTCGTTGCCGTTCCGGCATCTGTCTGCAGCCCTCAGCCGCCGCGTACTGCGCCGCGGCCGGTCACGGTGCCCGTCAGCGTCCGCCCGGAATCCGGGTTGCGCATACGGATCTGCTCGCCCAGCCGGCCATCCTGCATCGCCTCCAGCTTCACGGTAATCAGGAAGCTGCCCGGCGAACCGATAGAAAGGCTGACCAGCTCGCCCTTTTTGACCAGCGTCGCCGGCCGGATGTCGGAGCTGCGCAGAGGCTCGCCGGCGCGGATCGGCCGCAGCACCTCATGGCCGTCGAGACCGGCCACGTCGAGCAGGTGCGCCTTGCTTACTTTTTCGGCATCCAGCTTCTCCAGCTTGAGCAACTCCGGCTGTAACAGCTGTCCCGGCGCGAGCTGGGCCGCCGCCACCACGACCGCCTGTCGGTTTTCCGCCGCTGCGGCAGCGACCGGCGGCGCGTTGCTGCGCGCTGGCGCCGGGGCCGGCGAGGGCAGGGTGCCAGAACCGACAAACCCCACCTTGACGAACATCTGCCAGGCCGGCTTCGTGCAGCGCACGCGCACGCTGTCGCGGCTGACGAACGGATAGTCGAACTGGAAACTGCCAGCGCAGGGCTGGACCGGCAGGCGCGGGTCGAGCGGGCCGGTCTTCACCTGTGACGGCGTCGTGTCGTTTTGCACAGCCACCCACTCGGCAAGGGCGGCCGTCATGGCTTCCTGCGGCGTCGTGGCCTGCGCGCAGGCGCACGCGGCCAGCAGTGACAGCGCGAGTCGTCGGAGGTGAGGCAGCATCGTCATGTCGGCAAATTCTCTGGAATGCGGCTTGCTACATCGTTGGTGTCGGTCGGCGCTCCTGTGGGAGTTCCGACAGTTGCACAGACCAGTGCAAGAACAGTACCAGCCCGAACAAGGACCAGGCCATGCAGATCCTTCCCCGCGGCGGCGACCCGAATGTCGCCGGCACCCCCGACCAGCCGCGCGCAGAGCCCGCGCGAGTGCGCGAACGAGAACGTGAACGGACGGCGTCCGCGCCGGTATCGTTCCGGCAGGCGCTGGCCGGCTTGAAGTCCGACATGCAGATGGTGACCGTGCAGCGCGGCGACACCCTGATGAGCCTGACCCGCCGCCAGCTGGGCGAAGTGGCCGAACAGTTCAGCCCGTCGCAGATCCTGCAGATGGCGCGCTCGGTCGCGCGCGAGAACGGCATCGCCGACGCCAACCGCATCCAGCCCGGGCAGGCGATCAACATGGCGCCGATGACGACGATGGCCGCGCTCAAGCTGCGCCAGACCGACGTGATCGCCGTGCGTTTCGATGCCGGTGGCGCGAACGCGGCCACGCCGGTGCTCGACCGCACGCTGGCACGCGCGGTCGCCCGCGGCTATGTGTCGCCGGCTGAGCAGGCGGCGGTCAAGGACAAGATTCTGTCGCTGGCCGGCCGCCACCAGTTTGCGCCCGACGACTTCGCGCAAATGACGCTGATGGAGTCCGACGGCATGAACCCGCGCGCGACCAACGGCAGCTGCCACGGCATCATCCAGTTCTGCGCCGGCGGCAACCGCGGCGCGGCCAGCGCCGGCTATGCGAAGAACCCGCGCGAGATACTGAACCTGTCGGTGCTCGAGCAACTCGACCTGGTCGACCGCTATTTCAGCGACACCCGCCTGAAAGACCATGGCCCGGCCGCACTCGACGACCTCTACCTGACCGTGCTGACCCCGGCCGCGCGCAGCGAGACCCGCGCCAATGCGCCATTGAACATCGCGGGCAGGCAGGCGGCCTATCTATATGAAGGGCGCGACCAGAACGGCATCATCACCCGCAATTCCATCGTCGCCGGGTTGAAGAGCAATGCGCGCGAGCGGTTGGGAGATTTTATGAGCACGTTGGCACGGATGGAGATGTCGGGGATGTGATGGGCGGCCCGGCGGATTTCGCCTGCGGCTCTATCCGCCCTACGTATCAAGCCTGAACACAGTCGACCCGTAGGGCGGATAGAGCGCAGCGAAATCCGCCATCAACGCACCCGACCAATCCGCCATCAACGCACCCGACCAATCCGCCACGCCGCCGCCCGGCAAACCCTTGCCACTCCCGCCGATGCCGTTTGCGGCAAACCCTTGCCGCCACCCCCGTCAAACCGTCGGCATTCCCTCGCAAAAACACTCTGGCACGCCGCTTGCAACAGTCGGATCGACAGCTGGGAACTTGAGCGGAATGTCGACATTCCGCCGTCGCCGGCAGGGAGCATGCGATGGACGTATTGAGCAACGCATTGGGTATACACGAGAAGGCACTTCGGGTGCGCAACCAGCGCATGGAGGTGCTCGCGCGGAATATCGCGAACGACGACACGCCGCACTTCAAGGCGCGCGACATCGACTTCAAGAAGGTCATGTCCGAGTTCAAGCCGACCGAACTGATGGCCAGCACGCATGGCACGCACTTCGCGTTCGGCGACGACAAGATCGACGACGACGGCCTGCGCTACCGCACGCCGTTCAATGCCTCGGTCGACGGCAACACGGTCGAGCTGACGGTCGAGCAATCGAAATACGGTAAGGCGGCCGCCGACTACCAGGCGACGCTGTCCTTCCTCGAGAGTCGCGTCTCGAGCATACGCAAGGCACTGAGAGGGGAGTAAGCGATCATGCCCATGTCCATCGACAACATCTTCGGTATCGGCGGCACTGCGCTCAATGCGCAGATGATCCGCATGAACACCACTGCCTCCAACCTCGCCAATGCCGGCACCACGTCGGCCACGGAAGAGGGCGCGTATCGCGGCAAGCGCACCGTATTCAAGGCGCTGATGGACGAGGAAATGACCCATGCCGGCGCGCAGTACGTCGGCGGCGTCAAGGTCGACAAGATCCTCGACGACAAAAAGCCGATACCGAAAGTCTATGACCCGAACAATCCGCTGGCCGACAGGGAAGGCTTCGTCTACCAGGCCAACGTCAATGAAGTGACCGAGATGGTCGATCTGATGGCTGCCTCGCGCTCGTACCAGAACAACGTCGAAGTCGTGAACACCGCGCGCGAACTGATGATGCGCACGCTCGACATCATCAAGGCATAAGGACTGATCCATGGCCACCACCACGACCGGCGCGGCGACCAATACCTCGACCTACACGCTGCCGTCCTCGATCAAGACGACCGCGCAGTACAAGAAGGAGCAGGAAGAGGCGCTCGTCAACGGCAAGAGCGACGAGATGGGCCAGATGGCCTTCCTGACGCTGTTCACCACGCAGCTGAAGAACCAGAACCCGCTCGACCCGATGCAGAACGAGGCCTTTGTCGCCCAGCTCGCGCAGTTCTCGCAGCTGGAGGCCACGACCAAGATGTCGACCAATCTCGAGAACCTCGTCAAGTCGATGTCGACCTCGCAGATCAGCAACGCGTCTGGCATGCTCGGTCGCAAGGTCTCCATCGGCGACGGCAAGGTGCTGTACGAGCAGGGTCAGCCGATCGACGGCACGGTCGCGCTGCCGAACGACGTCGACGGCATCACGCTCAAGGTCTTCGACATGCGAGGCAATCTCGTGCGCACCGGCCAGATCGGCGCGCAAAAAGCGGGCGACTTCGCATTTACCTGGGACGGCAACGACAACGCCGGCAACCCGGCCGCGACCGGCCAGTACCGTATCGAAGCCACCACCACCCGCTTCGGCACCGCCAAGAAGGCCGAGGTCAGCACGATGGCCACCGTCAAGAGCGTGACCACCGACAGCGTCACCGGCGACATGCAGCTCGAACTCGGCGACGGCAGCAAGCTCAGCCTGTCGACCGTCAGGCGCATCGGCTTCTAACACTTACGAATACAGCATCCTCGGGAATCAGGAGAAGAATCCATGTCTTTCTACACCTCGCTTACCGGCCTGAACGCCGCCACCGCCCAGCTGTCCGTCACCAGCAACAACATCGCCAACGTGGGCACCACCGGCTTCAAGCGTTCGCGGGCGGACTTCGGCGACATCTTCGCGACTTCGCCGCTGCAGAAAGCATCGTCCACCATCGGCCAGGGCGTCGCGCTGAAGCAGGTGAGCCAGGAATTCAGCCAGGGGAACATTCAGTTCTCGGCCAACTCGCTCGATATCGCGATTACCGGCGATGGCTTCTTCCCGCTGAAATCGGCCGACGGCCTGCAGGACATTTACACGCGTAACGGCACATTCATTCTGAATGATTCGTTCAACGTCGTGAACTCGGCCGGCCAGGCGCTGATCGCGGCGGCAGTCGACTCCTCCGGCAAGGCCGACCTCGACAATCTGTCCAAGCTGCTGATACCGCGCAAGACCACCGGCGACGCCGTGGCTACCTCGGCCGTGCAGCTGGGCCTGAACCTGCCGGCCGATGCGAAAGTGCCGACGCTGCCGTTCGACCGCAACGACGACACCACCTACAACAAGACCACTGCGCTGACCGTCTACGACGCCGGCGGCAACGGCTACCTGGCCACCGTCTACTACCGCAAGACCCAGGTCGCGACGCCGGAAGATCCGACCAACAAGTGGCAGACCTTCGTCTTCATCGGCGACACCAAGCTGCAGGAATTGCTGATCCAATCGACCGACAGGGATGGCGAGAAGCAGTACGTGAACAAGTACGGCGAGATCCGCTCCGAGTCCGACATCCCGCCGCAGGATATTGCGCGCGGCGTGACCAAGCTGTTCAACCTCGACGACCTGAAGAATCCGCAACTGTCGACGCCGGCCACCGTGCGCGGCGGCCTGCTGTCGCCGAGCCTGATCGGCGAGTGGAAGAGCGGCATCGATTTCCCGGAGAAAGTCACCGCCTATACGGCCGAGAACGCCGACAAGGGCGCCGTCTATTCGCCGGTCGTGAATGCAGACTCATACAAGCTGAACACACGCGCGAAAATTGACGACACTGAGGCAGACCGCGAGACCAAGATCAACAAGGTCGAGTTCGAGCCCGACCCGGCGGCGACCACCTTCGAATTGACCATCGGCCCCGACACCTACAACGGCGACGATCTCGACGAACTGGTACAGGACATCATCGCCGGCGGCAAGTACAACGCGACCAACGTTGCCGGCAAACTGACTGTATCGCTGACGGGCGTCAGCGGCGACCCGACCGAGATCGACGCCGGCTATGAACTGACTGCCGTACCGGCAGTCGGCAGCCCGGCCGAGGAAGTCGAGGGTACCGAGACCACGCGCATCACCGAGCTCAGTTTCGAGGCCGCCAGCGACTCCGACAGCCTGATGCTGACCATCGGCAGCGATACCTATACCGGCGCCGACTTCACCGACCTGGCAGCCGAAATCAACGCTGCCGGCAAATACACGGCCAACTTCACCGCCGGCAACCCGAACGGCACGCTGGTCGTGGGCCTGACCGGCAGCAACGGCGACCCGACCGAAATCGATGCCGACTACAAGCTGACGTCGATTTCGGACACGCTCGAAAGATCGATGCTGGAGGAGATGGCGCAGGCGATCAACGACGATGATTCGCTGAGCTATTTTGCGTCGTTCAATGCCGACGGCGACCTGATCCTGTTGCCGAAGGACGAAGTCGTACCGCCGGTGATACCGGAATTCTCGATGGTGGCCAACGTGCTCGATGGCTATGAATTGATCGCGACCGCGAAGACCGCCGACGAAGTCAAGTATGACGTCGAGTACCTGAGCAGTGACCTGACGCTGCGCCTCGGCAACGACACCTTTACCGGCACTTCGGTTGAGGCGCTGGTCAATGATATCCGGGGTGTGAGCCTGGCCAACCCGAACGGCGACCCGGCACGCCAGTATGACGCCACGATCCGCTACAACGCCGACGGCAGCAAGACGCTGACTGTTGTTCCGTTTGCGAACAACGTCACCATCCCGGCCGGTACCTCGCTCGAAGTGACGGCGCTCGGCGTGGACTCCAACCCGGGCGGCATTGTGTTCGATATCGTCGTCGATGGCTCGACCACGCCGGTCACGGTGGATTTGTCCTACCTCGGCAATCTGGCGCAGACCAGGAAGTTCACCGGCGTCGAGATCGCGCGCGAAATGACGAACGCGATCAACCGCCTCTACGGCGACCAGCGCTATTTCGATTTCAGCAGCCTGAAGCCGTCCGAAAATTCGACCACTGCCAACCTGTTCCGACTGAAAGTCGGCACCATCGAGAAGACGATTTCGCTCAACGAGAATCAGTTCGACATCGCGAACCTCGCCACCGTCAAGCAGGACGAGGCGGTGAAGGCGATCCAGGCGGCGATCGACAAGGAAACCGACTTCCCGGCCCAGGTCACGGTCGGCTATGACCCGGTGCGCCAGACGTTCACGTTCAAGGCGTCCGGCGATACGCCGGTCGCGATCCGCTCGGCGACCACCGCGCGTAATGACCTCTTCGGCCTGACCGCCGTCGAGACCGCGCTCGATGCCGCTACCGGCACCTGGGGCGCGGCCGTGCTACCGAACGGCATAAACATCATCGATGCCAGCGACCAGCGCATTGGCGTCGAAGTGCGCTTCGACGAAGCCAACAACACCTATACCATCAGCTCCGGCAGCACCGGCGACACCTCGAGCATCCAGATCTCGAAAGCGTCGGCGCTGGCCTTCACGTTGTTCGGCGTGCAGCGCGGCGACGAGGCGGCCGAGGTGGAGGAATCGGCCACGCCGCTGCGCGGCATTACCTCCAATCCGGCGGTCTTGTCGGGCAACACCATCGGCCTGAACCTCGACAACAAGTTCCGCGTCGATGGCTCGAACAACCAGTTCGTCGTCACCGTCGATAACGTGACCGGCCTGATCCAGATGCCGCAGAAGGCCGACTACACGATGGAAGAGTTCCGCGTCGAGCTCGAGCGCCGCATCAACGGCCTGGCCGACAACTTCGGCCGTACCGTCAACGGCGTGAAAGTCGAGATCGACACCCAGCCGGGTACCAACAACAAGTTCTTCAAGTTCACCACTGGCACTACCGGCGACAACTCCTTCCTGAAGGTATCGGCCAACTCGATCTGGGGTCTGTCCGACCTGGCGTCGGCACGTGGCACGACCAGCAAGTGGATCGAGCCGCCGCAGGCAAAGAACGTCGACGGCTTCCCGCTCTACGTGAACCGCGACGGCCTCGAAACCTCGGATCCGGGCACCTTCTCCGAAGATGAAACCCGCGACCTGTGGTCGCCGATCTTCCTCGACAAGGGCGAACTGACCTTCGACACGGGCGGCAACCTGAGGTCTCCGGTGGAAGCGATCGCGTTCAAGTCGACGACCATCGGCGCATCCGGCGCGACGCTGCAGTTCTCGATCGACTATGCGTCGTCAACCCAGTTCTCGTCGCCATTCTCGGTACTGAAGCAGGACCAGAACGGGCGCCCCGAAGGCGACCTGATCGGCGTCGACATCGGCGACGACGGCCTGGTCTCGGCCTCGTACTCGAACGGCACGCAAAAGTCGCTGGCCAAGATCGTGCTGGTCAACTTCGCCGCGCCGACCGGCCTGCGCCAGATCGGCGACGCCAGCTACTACGCGACGTCGAAGTCGGGTGAGGCGAAGTACGGCGAAGCGGGTTCGGCCGGTTTCGGCACCGTGCGCGCCGGCGCGCGCGAACGCGCCAACGTCGACCTGACCGCCGAGCTGATCGAACTGATCACGGCCCAGCGTAACTTCCAGGCGAATGCGAAGGCGATTGAAACCAACAATACGCTGACGCAGGCAATCATCAACATCCGTAGTTAATAGCTGAAGACGGGGAGTAGCGATGGACCGGCTTGCCTTTACCGCGATGGCGTCGATCAACGAGCGACGCCTGCTGCGCGAACAGCTCAACAACGAGCTGGCCAACGTCTCGACCGTCGGCTTCAAGAAGAGCTTCGACAATGCAATGGTCGCGGTCAAGGCCAAGGGCGACGGCTTCGATACCCGCATCCAGCCCTTCATCGAGAAGATGAATGCGGTCTCGCTCGAGCCCGGTACGCTGATCGCGACCGCCAACAAGCTCGATGTCGCGATGCAGGACCAGACCGTGCTCGGCGTGCAGGCGCCGGACGGCACGCTGGCCTTCACCCGCCGCGGCGACCTGAAGATCAACAGCCAGGGCGTACTGGAAAACGGCTCGCGCCATCCGGTGCTGTCTGAAGACGGTGTGCCGATCACGATACCGCCGGGATTTGATGTCAACATCACCGCGCAGGGCGACATCTATGCGGTCGATCCGGCGCAGCCGGCGCCGCAGCAGCCGGTGCTGATCGCGCGGCTGTTGCTGCGCGACGCCAGCGCGATCACGCTGCAGCGCCGCCCCGACACGCTGTTCACGCCGTATCCGCAGTTCCGCACCGCGAACGGCGACTTCAACAACGGTCCCAAACCGCCGACCGTGGTTCCCGGCGCCGTCGAAGGCAGCAACGTGAACGTCGTCACCGCGATGGTCAAGCTGATCGACTTCTCGCGCTCGTATGAGAGCCAGGTCCGCACGATCAAGGAAGCGAAGTCGCTCGACGAGTCGGGCGCGAGCATGTTGCGGGCGAGGTAAGGGGATGTGATGGCGGGTTTCGCTGCGCTCTACCCGCCCTACGGGTAGCCGGGAAACCCAAATTATTCTTGTGGGTGTTGTGGCTGCTGGGCTGGCGGGTTTCGCTGCGCTCTACCCGCCCTACGGGTAGCCGGGATACCCAAATTATTCTTGTGGGTGTTGTGGCCGGTGATCCGGCGGATTTCGCTGCGCTCTATCCGCCCTACGGGTAGCCGGGATACCCAAATCATTCTTTTGGGTGTTGTGGCTGCTGGGCTGGCGGATTTCGCTGCGCTCTATCCGCCCTACGGGTAGCCGGGATACCCAAATCATTCTTGTGGGTGTTGTGGCCGGTGATCCGGCGGATTTCGCTGCGCTCTATCCGCCCTACGGGTAGCCGGGATACCCAAATCATTCTTGTGGGTGATGTGGCCGGTGATCCGGCGGATTTCGCTGCGCTCTATCCGCCCTACGGGTAGCCGGGATACTTAAATCGCTCTTGATATGTAGGGCGGGTAGAGCGCAGCGAAACCCGCCATCTCCAAAAGACGGCCAACCCTTGCCACCCGCTCGCGGCCAGTCCTTGCCGCTCCCCCCCGAAAAGCCCCGTTTCCCCGCCGCGAAACCGTCAGGCACGGTCCTTGCACATTCCTGTCGGTAAACAGACACAGCAGAGGATCACATGGACGCTTCAATGTGGGTAGCCAAGACCGGCCTGGATGCGCAGCAGACCCGGCTGAATGTCATCTCGAATAACCTGGCCAACGTCAATACGACCGGCTTCAAGCGCGACCGCGCGCTGTTCGAAGACCTGCTTTACCAGAACGTGCGGCAGGCCGGCGGCCAGACCGCGCAGGCGACGCAGGCGCCGACCGGTCTGATGCTGGGTACTGGCACGCGCGTGGTCGCGACCGAAAAGATCCACGCCCAGGGCAACATGATCAACACCCAGAACGCGCTCGACATCGCGGTCGCGGGCGAGGGCATGTTCCAGATCCAGATGCCGGACGGCACGCTCGCCTACTCGCGTGACGGCTCGTTCAAGCTTTCCAACACCGGACAGCTAGTGACGTCCACCGGCAATCCACTGGCGCCACCTATCGTCATCCCGGGCAACGCGTCGTCGATCACGATCGGCGAGGACGGCACGGTCAGCGTTGAGCTCTTTGCCGGCGGCGGTGCGCAGCAGCTGGGCCAAATCCAGATCGCGCGCTTCGTGAACCCGGCCGGCCTGCAGCCGCTGGGCAATAACCTCTACAAGCAGACGGTCGCCAGCGGCGAACCGCAGCTGCTGAACCCGGGCACGCAGGCCGCCGGCACGCTGCGCCAGGGCATGCTCGAGGCGTCGAACGTGAACGTGGTCGAAGAGATGGTGAACATGATCGAGACCCAGCGCGCCTACGAAATCAACTCGAAAGCGATCTCGGCGGCCGACGGCATGCTGCGCTTCCTGAACAACAACCTGTAATCAACACAGGCCGCGCCGCGCGCCCAGCGCAAGGCACAGGCCGCCTGACCCGAGAGGCCGGAACATGAAGAAGACCCTGATGCTGTCCGTGACTGCGGCCGCGCTGCTGTCGGCATGTGCCGGACCGATGCCGATGGCGCATTCGCCCAGCTTCGCCCCGGTACAGCCGATGCCGCGCGAGCGGCCGGCGCGTGCGACCGGTGCCATCTTCGCGTCCGACAGCACCGACCTGTGGCAGGCCAAGCGCCGCGACTACCGGATCGGCGACATCATCACTGTCCTGCTCAGTGAATCGACGCAGGCGAACCGTTCTTTAACGAACGAACTCTCGCGCGAATCCGAGAACGACGTCATTCCGCAGGGGCTGACCGACAAACTGGCCCGCTCCATGGGCAGCGCGCTGACCGGCCTCAACACCGCCGGCGGCACGGTCACCAGCAATGGCGCGGCCACCGCCGACCAGCGCGCATCGCTGACCGGCTCGATCGCCGCCACCGTCATCGAGGTACAGGCCAACGGCAACCTCGTCGTGCGCGGCGAGAAGCAGTTGTCGCTGTCCGAAGGCGGGGAGGTGATCCAGGTCACCGGCATCATCCGCCCCGAGGATGTCAGCGCAATCAATACCGTGCAGTCGCGCCGGCTGGCCAATGCACAGATCGCCTACCGCGCCGTCGGCGACCATGCGAATGCCACCCGCGCCGGCTGGGGCACCAGCGCGCTGTTCAAGTGGTGGCCGTTCTGATCATGAGGGCAAGCCGCATGAAAACACTCAGCCTGATCTACAAGCTCTCCGCATCCGTGCTGGTGGCGGTCTCGCTGCTGTTGATGATGCAGTCGGCGGCGCACGCTGACCGCATCAAGGATCTCGCGTCGGTCGCCGCCGCGCGCACCAACCAGCTGGTCGGCTACGGTATCGTGGTCGGCCTGCAGGGCACCGGCGACGGCGCGCAGGTCGGCTTTACCGTGCAGACCATTCGCTCGATGCTGGTCAAGATGGGCGTCGGAATCGACGGCCCGCTGTCCGACTTTGAACGGGCCGCTGCGGCCGCCGGCCGTTTCGACGTACAGAACGCCGCAGCCGTCATGGTCACCGCCGAACTGCCGCCGATGGCCAAGCCCGGCCAGCGCATCGACATCAATGTCGGCACGCTGGGCAAGGCGTCGAGCCTGCGCGGCGGTACGCTGATCCTGACCAGCCTGCGCGGCGTTGACGGCGAAGTCTATGCGCTGGCGCAGGGGCAGGTGAACACCACCGGCATCGACGCCAACGCAGCCGGCTCGCGAGTGGCGATTGGCGTGCCGACCTCGGCCCGCATACCGAACGGCGCGACTGTCGAGCGCATGGTGGACACGCCTTTCGACAAGAGCGAGATGGTAGTCATCAATGTGCGCGAGCAGGATTTCACGACCACGCGCGCCATCGTCGATGCGATCAACAGGAATTTTGGCGACGGCATTGCGATGGCGCTCGACGGCGTCTCGATCTCGGTGCGCGCGCCGATGGACATGTCGCAGCGCGTAGCCTTTCTCAGCATGATCGAGAACCTCGATGTGGTTCCGGGCGAGGCGCCGGCGCGCGTGGTGGTCAATTCGCGTACCGGCACCGTCGTCATCAGCCGCAACGTGAAGGTGACGGCGGCGGCCGTATCGCACGGCACGATCTCGGTCGCGATTGCCGCGACCAACGAAGTCAGCCAGCCAAACGCATTCACGCAGGCGCAGGCGGTTCCGGTGCAGAACGCGAACATCGCGGTCAACGAGCCGAACAAGCCGATGTTCCTGTTCCAGGCCGGCGTCGATTTGCGGCAGGTAGTGGACGCGATCAACCAGGTCGGCGCCTCGCCGTCGGCGCTGATCGCGATCCTCGAAGCACTGAAGAGCTCCGGCAGCCTGCGCGCCGAGCTGGTAGTGATCTGACGGACGGCCCATCATGGCAGACGGACTCGACAATCTCGGCATGGCCAGCCCGCAGTCGGCGTTCGACTTCGCGGGCCTCGGTGCCTTGCGTGGCAAGGCGCAGCAGCGGGCGGACAAGGCCACGCGCGAAACCGCGACCCAGTTCGAGGCCATGTTCATCCAGGAAATGCTGAAGTCGATGCGCGCGACGGTCGAGAAAAACGATCTGATGGGTTCCGAGGCCGCCGACACTTTCGAGCAGATGTACGACCGCGAACTGTCGGTGCAACTGGCCAAGCGCAACACGCTGGGCATTGCCGACGTGGTGGTCAAGGCGGTCGAGCGCAACAATGCGCCGGCGCCGGCCTTCAAGGCCAAGGCCGAGCCGATGCCGCTGAACCGGGCGGCCGACGGCATGGCCATCCTGCGCGACGCGCTGCCGATGAAGCTGATGCGGCCGGAAAAATTCAACCTGCAGCCGCGCCCGGGCGCGGTGGCAGGCAAGGGGAGCGCTGAATGAGTGACCTGCTCAGCATAGGTAGCTCCGGCGTCGCCGCCTACCAGCGCGCGCTGTCGACCGTCTCGAACAATATTGCCAACGTCGGCACCGAGGGGTATGTGCGGCAGGAGACGGCGCTTACCGAGACCATGCCGCGTAACTCGGGCCGCGTGTATCTCGGCACCGGCGTGGCCGTGGCCGGCATCAAGCGCGCCTATGACGCCTTCCTCGAGCAGAATCTACGCAACAGCACCAGCGAACTGAACACGCAAGGGCCGATGGTGGATTACGCGAATCGCGTGATCGATATCATGGGTAGCGATACGGTGGGGCTCACGCCGGCGCTGGACCAGTTTTTTGCGTCTTCGCGGGCCTTGTCGGCGGATCCGGCGTCGACCGTGCTGCGCCAGCAGTTCCTGCGCGACGCCGACGGCGTGGCGGGCCGCTTCCGCGAACTGTCGACGCAGCTGAGCAGTGTCGATACCGAAACACGCGAGGCGATCGACAGCCGCGTGGCCGACGTGAATACGCTGGCACAGCAGATTGCGATCATCAACAAGAAAATGTCGCGCCATGCGCTAGTCGATCGCCAGCCGCCGGACCTGCTGGACCAGCGCGATCTGCTGCTGACCAAGCTGTCGGAACTGGTGCAGATGCGGGTGACGACGGCCCAGAATGGCGTGGTCCATGTCAGCATTGGCAATGTGCCGAATGCCGGCAAGATCGTAAACGGCGACGAAGCCATTCCTCTGGCGGCCCGATTCGACGAGGCTGACCTCTCGCGTGTGACCCTGGTCGCCGATCCGTACGCGAAAGAGCCGGAAGCCATCGCCGGAGTCGGATCCGGCAAGCTGGGCGGCCTGCTCGGTTTCCGCGAGCAGGTATTACAGCCGACCTTCGAGGCACTCGACAGCCTGACGGCGACGTTCGTGCGCGAGCTGAACCAGATACATGCCAATGGCATTGACATGAACGGGGAGGTCGGCGCGCCGCTGTTCGCCATCGACAAACTGGTTCGCAACGACCCCGTGTCCGGTGCCCGGACCTTGGTCGATCGGGCGTCGGCCGGCATTCGGGTGGCAATCGATGATCCGCGCAAGGTAGCCGCCGGCGCATTGTTCCGCGTGATCGAGAATCCGAACAACCTCTCCGGTACCGATGCGGTGCTCAGCTACGGGCCCAGCTTTGCCGATCCGTCGCGCGTGAAGTCGCTGTCGCAGGTGCTGCGCAACAACCCGGCCCCGGCAGCCGGCATCGCCTCGCCCGCCGACCAGCTGCTCGGACAAATTCCGATCGGGGCCACGAACTGGTCGCTGTTTCTCGACAATGCCAGTGACGGACAGAACATTCAGGTTTTCACCCGCGATGGACGGCAGCTGCTGGGCGCGCCCGTCACCGACGAGGCCGCGCGCCGTGCATTGCTGACGACCGGGAACGGCTTCGTGGCCGGCTCGACGTATTCGGCCGATTACCTGAACAAGTCCGGCGCCGAAGCCTACAAGCAGACCTCGATGTTTTACGGCCTGCGCTCGCTGTCCGGCACGCAGTACGACCAGGCGACGCAATTCGACCTCGAACACGCTGTCGTGCCGAGCACGATAGAGCGCATCGTTCAGGAAGGAACGGTCATTCCGGCTGGCCTGGCCAGCATTCCCGCCAACCGCCTGACCATCAATGGCCATGTGCTGCCGGCGCTGTTCCCGACCCTGCCGGCACAGACGATCCAGGCCAGCGACATCGCCGAATGGATGAACCGGGCCGTTGCCAACGACCAGCCGCCGGCGGCCGTCAATGCGCTGACCACCACGCCTGAGCTGACGATCGACCCGGAGCAGGGACTGTACATCAATGGCATCGCGATCCCGCCGCAGGCTGGCCGCTCGCTGTCGACCCTCGCGGTACAAATTAATTCGCAGTACGCCAGCGACACCAATGTATCGGCGTCGCTCAACGACGCCGGCACGGCGTTGATACTGAAAAATGCCGATGGCTATGGCGGCGCCGACATCCGCGTCGGCAGCATGGACGGGAACGGCGATCTGGCCAGCCAGACCGCCTATCGCGGCAAGCTGAATTTTGGCGAGCTGGGCGACATTACGATAGGCTACGGGCCGGCCGGCAAGGCCGGCGATCTGGCGTTGCTGGGCAGCCCGGAGGGCAGGTACGCGCAGGGCCTGATGCCGATCATCCCGACGGCTGCCCGCATTGGCGGCGTGCGTATACCGAATGTCGATGACATTTCGGCCAATACCCTGACCCTGAACGGCAAGCGCCTGCCCGAGCTCGACTACAACCGACGCCTGAAAGTCCCCGACATGGTGGACTGGCTGAACGCGACCGGTTCCACGCTCGAGCCGGCCGTCGTCGCGCGCGGAGTCAACCAGCTCAAGGCAGGCGCTGCCGCCATCAAGGACGGCATTGCACGGCAGGCGGCGCTGGTGCTCAATGGCGTCAGGGTCAATGGCAACGGCGCCAACGGAATCTTTGGATCCGCCGCCGAGATCGCGGGTGCGATCAATGCTGCCGACACCGGCCGCGTGCAGGCACCGGCAACCGGTATCAACCTGTCGCGCCTGCTGTCCGTCAATGGCGTCGATATCGTCAGCCAGGCCAATGGCGCCAACGGACCCTTCGCCGACGCCACCGATCTGGTGGCCAGCATCAACGCGGCCAACGCGGGCGTGACCGCCAGCCGCGACCCGGCGACCGGCGAGATCACGCTGTCGAACACGACCGGCGAAGACATCATCGTCGGCCCGCTCGACGACGCCAACGCGCTGGGCGTCGCCAGCGGTACCTACTCGAAGGTCTATGCCGAGATCGATGCCGCCGGCAACCTGCTGGTCAGTAATGGCAGCGGTGCGGACATCAGCATCAGCACATTGACCGGAGCCGCCAACGTGCTGGGCATCAGCAACGGCACCTATCGCGGCACGCTCGAACTGGGCTCGGACAAGGACATCAGCTTCGGCTTCACCGCCGAGCACGTGGCCTCGGGGCCGGCCGAGCTGGCCAAGCTGGGCCTGCGCAGCAGTGTGTATGTCGATGGCGCGGTACCGGAAGACCTGCTGGTCTTTGTCTCCTCCGGGTCGGGCACGGTGGCCGGCAGCTTCGATGCGTCGATGGCCGACCCGGCATCGCTGAACGCGCGGCGCGTGGCCGCGCTGCGCGAAGAAAACTACGACATTACCTTCACAACCGACAGCCGCTACCAGATCACCTGGAAGAACCCGGCCAACGGCCTCGTCACCGTGCTGGCCGAGCGCGATTACGAGCCTCTGCAGGGTATCGAGTATCGCGGCGTCAGGCTGGCGCTGAGCCGCCCGCCGGCGATGGGCGACACCTTCCGCATCGACGGCAACCAGGATGGCACCGGCGACAACCAGAACATGCTTGATATCGTGGCCCTGCAGACGCGCGGCGTTGTCGGCGGCGCGAACGGGCGCACGATCTCGCAGGCGTATGAAGAACAACTGGGCAAGGTGGGCAATATTGCCAGCCAGGCCCGGATTGCCCAGGATGCGCTGAAGGTCGTCAATGACCAGGCCATCGAGGCCCGTGACCAGGTATCCGGCGTGTCGCTCGACTCTGAAGCGGCCGACTTGATCCGCTACCAGCAGGCTTACCAGGCGTCGGCCAAGACCATACAGGTAGCCTCGGACCTGTTCGATGCCATCTTGCAGGCGGCACGCTGATGCCCTTGAGGAGTTGAAATCATGACCCAGATGTCGACCAATCTGAAATTCGATCAGGCGCTGAGCCGGCTGAGCGTTACGCAAGACCGCGTCTCGCGCACCCAGATGCAGCTCACCGAGGGCAAGCAGGTACTGAAGCCGAGCGATGCACCCGACCAGTCGGCGCAGATCACGCGCCTGAAATCGGCGATCGATCGGCAGAACAGCTATGTCGATACGATCAAGTTGGTCAGGGACAAGCTGGGCCAGCAGGAGACGGCGCTCGACGGCGCCACCGAGGTCATGACCCGCCTGAAGGAATTGACCGTGCAGGCGGCCAACGGCACCTATGGCGCGACCGACCGCAAGGCGATCGGCATCGAGGTGCGCGAGTTGCGCGACCAGTTGCTGTCGCTGGCCAATACGCAGGACGTCAACGGAAACACCATTTTTTCCGGCACGCGCGTCGGCCAGCTGGCCTTCGCCGCCGACTCGGGCGGCCGTGTCGTCTATCAGGGCGACCAGACCGTGACATCGGCCGGCATTGCCGACCAGAGCGCCGTCGATTCCAGCCGGCCCGGCAGCCGTCCGTTCGACAAGCTGGTGCGCATCGATGAGACCGGCAAGCCCTATGCCGTCGGCTTCTTCGAGGCGATCGACGACCTGGTCGTCGCCCTCGACCGGAACGACATCCAGTCCGTCCAGCGCGCCGTCGGCGAGACGACGACGATGCAGCAGGGGCTGTCGGACAGTCTGGCCGCCATCGGCGCTGCCGGCAACAAGCTCGAAAACCAGCAGGCGATCGCCGAAGAAAACCTGCTGCGGATGAAAAGCCTGCTGTCGGACGCCGAGGATATCGACATGACCAAGGCGATCTCCCAAATGCAGAAAGACATGCTGGCGCTGCAGGCCGGACAGACCACGTTCGCCAAAATTGCCGAAATGACCTTGTTCAACTACATCCGATAACGCACGGTCGCGCTCAAGTTTGCCGGCCTCGTGCCGAACATACTTGACGACAAGCGCCGGTCCAACCGCACACCGCCATGGCCACCAATCCCGTCAACTCCAGCAGCAGCGCAGCCAGCACCGCCGCCGACATCCAGGCAGCGAACAAGGCTGCGGCCCAGCGCCTGCTGACCTCGCTGAACGCCGGTTCGGGTGTCGATGTCGCTTCGCTGGCCCAGAACCTCGTCGATGCCGAGCGTATCCCGAAAGAAAATGCGATCAATGCCAAGATCAGCAGGAACGAGGCAAGGATCAGCGGGCTGTCGGCAGTGATGTTCATGATGGAGGAGTTCAAGACCAAGCTGTCGGAGTTGAAGGACAAGTCCAGCTATAACGCGCTGACAGCGTCGAACAGCAGCCCGAGCGCGCTGAACGTCACCACCACCAATGCCGCCGTGGCCGGCAGTTACAACATTAATATCACCTCGCTGGCCAAGCCGCAGCGCAGCGTCTCGGCGACCGGATTCGCGTCGGCGACGGCGACGCTGCCCGCCGGCGGCAACGCCGACCTGCTGTTGTCCTCCCCGAACCGCAACGGGGTCTCGACCGGCACGCCGGCCAGTTCCCAGGTGCCGACCTTCATGACCTCGATTGCGGGGGTCAGCTTTGGCACCCAGCCGTCGGTCACTGACTTCAAGGAGTTTTCGCTGACCGTCGATGGCAAGGTGCTGAACCTGCGTCCCGCGCCGGCCAGCACCGACCTGAACGCGCTGGCGGCCGACCTGCAGAAGCAGTTGCGCGCGCTGGACGGCACCAACGAGCTGTCGGTCAGCGTATCCGGCACGACCTTGCAATTTCAATCGTCGAACATCACGCGTACGCTGTCGAACGTCCAGCTGTCGAATTCGACGACCATCCGGCTCGATACCGGAGCCAGCGTCGGCACGCCTGCCGTGGCCGGCAACAGCATCAGCGGCATACGGTTTGGTACGACGCCGCAGGTCACGGATTTCAGGTCGTTTACGGTAAAAATCGGCGACCGGGTGCGGACCGTGATTCCCGCGCCCGAAGCGCCCACGGTATCGGCCCTCGCCGCCGATTTGCAACGACGCCTGCGCATCCTCGAAGGCAATGACGACGTGGTCGTCAGCGCCGACGGCGGTACATTGAACATCAGCTCGCGCAGCGGCAAGCCGATCACGCAGGCCGCACTCACCAAACAGAACTACGACCGCTCGCCGGACGGCATTGTCGCCGCCATCAACGACGCCAACGCGGGCGTCAAGGCCGAGGTCGTCAATGACGGTACGCCCGGCACGCCGTTCAAGATCATGGTGACCGGCGCCTCAGGCGCGTCGGAAACTTTCACGCTGGAGTCGGCCACGACCGGCCTGCTGACCTTCGATACACGCCCGGAAAATGTGGCCAGCGACGCCCAGCTGTCGGTCAATGGCGTCAACTACACACGCAAATCGAACACGCTGTCGGACGTGATCTCCGGCGCAACCCTCGAGTTGCGGTCGACGACCAGTTCGGCGGCCAGCGTGGTCTTTACCCAGGACACCAGCGCGATCAAGGAAAAATTCAGGGCGCTGGTGACCGCCTATAACGACGTCGACAGCATCATCAAGGAGACGACCGACCCGAAATCGACGCTCGACACCTATGGCAAGACCCTGGTCGGCGATTCGACGACCCGGCTGGTGCGGCAGCAGATCCGCAGCCTCTTCCTGGGCCAGTCGAGCACGCCGGGCACTGCGATCACCAGCATGGCCGACCTCGGCTTCAAGACCGATCAGAAGGGCGTGCTGTCGCTGGATGAAAACAAGCTCGATGCGGCACTGAAGTCGAACTACCCGGACATCGTCCGGGCCATGACGGGTAACCAGAGCAATATCAGCTCGGTCAGCACGCAGCCGGCCGGCGTGATCGGCGACACGGTGCGCCGCCTGACGCGGCTACTCGACAACAACGGGCCGCTGCGCACGAAGACCGTCGGCGCGGAAAGCGAGAACACCCGGCACACCGCCGACCTCGAGAAGCTTAAAGACCGGATGGAGTCGCTGCTGATCCGCTACAACCGCCAGTTTGCGGCGATGGAGAGCCTGGTCGGCAGCGTGAATGCCCAGAAGTCCAGCCTGAAATCAACCTTCGAGGGCATGATGGCGGCCTACACCAACGGCTGACGCGGCCTAAACTGACCGGCACCAGCTTGCCGGTTTGAAAACGTTTTCATCTTTTTCGCGGGGGCGGCTAAAGTTTGCCGCCCGCATGCCGACTCCCGTGTATGAACGGGTGGGTTTTATCCATTGCTCCGCCCGGAAAGGATGAAACCATGGTCTCAGCGATTACTTCAGGCAGTCAGGTACCCATCTCGCCGGTGGCGCACAAGCCCGCGGCGCCGGTGGCCGCGCCTGCTGCCGTCGAAACTGACCTGCGTGCCAACGCAGCCCACGCATCCAACGCTCCCGCGCTGGCCGCTACGACCCAGAACACGGCCAAACCCGCGCTCACTCCGCCGAAAAAACCCGAGCAGCTGCGTGACATGGAGCAGATGCGGAAGAACCTGCAGGAAGCCATCGAACGCATCAACGAAATGATGCGCGACGGCGGCCGCGAACTGCACTTCAGCATCAATGACGAACTGGACCGCTCGATCATCATCGTCAGGAATCAGGAAACCGGCGAAGTGATCCGCCAGATCCCGGCCGATGTCGTGCTGAAGGTTGCGCAGAGCATCGAAGACCTGAAGGGCATGCTGCACAACGAGGCTGTCTGACGCCCGACTGCAGGCTCTGTGAAAGATTTCCTCAAGTTTTGATTTGCACTGCCGATCAACTTAGCCGTGAGGGCTGAGTTCCTCAGGTTTTGACAAGAACGCATTGGACCTTTAAGGAGAACCACCATGTCCGTGATTAACACCAACCTTAACGCGCTGGTTTCGCAAGAGTCCTCGCGTGCTTCGAATCTGAAGCTCTCGCAGTCGATGGAGCGCCTGTCGACCGGCCAGCGCATCAACTCGGCCAAGGACGACGCCGCCGGCCTCGCCATCACCAACCG
>JAMNXS010000012.1 GCA_023653025.1 Burkholderiaceae bacterium | reverse complement strand
TTCGGCATACGCTACATCCACCAGCTGATCCGGCAGGGCATGGGACATTCGCGCATTTTCGAGGTGATGTTCCCCGGCGATCCCTGTCACGCCTATCTGGTGCGCGACAATTCGGTGGCAGAGAACACGCTGGTCGTCGCCCATGTAATCGGCCATGCCGACTTTGCGAAGAACAACCATCTGTTCGCCCGGTTCATGGAGATGGCCGGCGGCCACATACTCGAGCAGGCTGCCGAGCGCGCGCACACGATAGAAATGGCTCTGGCCGAGCACGGCCAGGGGCGGGTCGAGGCCATACTCGATGCCGCCCTCGCACTGGAGCCGCATGTGGACGTGAACCTGCCGCTGCACCGGCGAACCTATGCCGGCGATGTCCCGGCTGCGGCACGGAACCATCCGCAGGATGCCTTCACCCTGCGTTTCCACCGGCTTCCGGGCGAGGTCGAGCCGCCGGTGCCTGAAGTCCGCCGCCATGCCGCGATCCCGCCGCGACCGGAGTATGACCTGCTGTGGTTCATCGCCAACTATGCGCCCGACATGGAAGGATGGGAAAGAGACATCTTCCTCGCCGTGCGCGAGGAGTCATTCTATTTTTATCCAGTATTCGCCTGCCAGATCATGAACGAAGGCTGGGCGTCCTACTGGCATGCCCGCCTGCTGCGCGAAGCCGATTTCCTCCCGTCCGACCTGTATGTATCGGCCATCAAGGCGCATTCGGATGTCGTGCGCCCGTTTGCCGCCGACAACCAGCTATCGCTGTCGATCAATCCCTACCATCTGGGCTTTTCGATCTGGGAGGACATCATCGAACGCGAAGGCGTGGCACGCGCCCGCGAGATCTGCCGCGACGAAGACGACTTCGGTTTCATCCGCAACTACCTGACGCAGGAACTGGCCGAAAAGCTCGATCTGTTCGTCTACGAAGCCGACCATGAGGGCGGTATCCGCATTGCGGACAAGACCATCCATGCGATCCGGGAGGCGATCCTGGCGCCGAAGTTCAACTACGGCGCGCCGCGGGTGGCGGTTACCGCGATGCATGTCGACGGCAGTCTGGAGCTCGTGCATGAATTTCGCGACGACGGCCGCGGACTGGACATATCGCGCGCCGAGCGCGTGCTCGACTATATTTCCCGCGTCTGGCGGCGGCCGGTCAGCCTGCAGACCGTTGGCGGCAGCGGGCATCCGCGGGTGGTGAGCAGCAAGCCGGCCGGCGGATGATGCGCATCAAAAATTCAGAACGACCGCCAGCTGGGACTGATATGTGCCGACCGATACGCCTTGCCGGGCCGGCACACGGCCGTATACCGGCAGCGATAGCAGCGTCGGCCCCGGCAGTGGCAACTGCATCCTACATACCTGCTGGCTATCGATGGCTTGCGTGCGACCGGCATCAGCGTACAGGACAAAGGTCAGGCGCTCGCCCGTATGCGCATTGACCATCTGCAGCGGCTGCGACGCACCTGCCAGACTGACCTGTAGGTTCAACAGCTGGCCGGGCGTCGCCGGCGTGCATTGCACCACGAGGCTGGCCTGCACGTCCAGTGCCATCGGGGACAACGAATCATACGGGCCGAACGTGAATTGCGGCGAACTGACGACGGCGCAGTTCATGGCCTGCGCGTGAGAGCCGGTAACGAGCGCGGAAACGAGTACGGCAATGGCCAGCATCGCACGGACAAACGACCGATAGCTCATCGCGTTGTCTCCGTCGCTGTGCAGTCGAACTGACCGAGATAAGGAACCTGGCCCTTCGCCGCTGCGTAAGCAAAGATCACCATGCACGCGCCGCCTGGCCAGCGAACGTGCAGTCGATTGTCCGCGCTCAATCCGCTCAGGTAGACCAAACCCCGGTGGCCGACCACGTAGGGCTCCTCATCCCCGGCATTTTTCGTCCCGTCGCGAGCCGACAGCGTTGCCACTGCCCCTGCCGGAACCGGACTGCCATCGGCGCGAATCAGATCCAGCGTCGCGGCGGCAGCGTGCCGGACGGGAAAATCGATCCTCAGGCCGGAACGCCATGCCGGCACCGGCTGCATTTTTAGGGTACCGACCTGTACGTCGATCGGCAGATCGAGCTGCTCGATCGAGACATTGTTTTTCATGTACGGATACAGGCGCGGCAGCAGTGCATAGCCTTTGTCATTGGTCCGTCCGGCCAGTTGGTTATCTACATAGACGCGGACATTCGCCAAGCCCGGCACGCTCGCCACGCCGAAGCTGCCGTCGATGCGGCGCGACACGAACCATTGACCGTCGAGCGTTGCGATACCGCCGGACAATCCGGCCCGAACACTGGTCTGCCCGTTCAGCTCTGCCAGCTCAAGCCGGCCGAAGCCGTAGCCGTTCTGGCCGAACACCGATGCCTGCTGGGCCGCTTCGCGTGCCGCCTGCAGCCGGTAGCCCCAGCCCTCGCCCGGAGTCATGTTCTTCTGCAGCTGTATCGCATCCTGTGCCCGGCCCTCGCCGGTCCGACTGTAAAAGGCACTTACACTGGTATCGCGCCCGAGCCCCTTGACCCAGTACAGTCCGATCTGGTGATCGGTCCGGTCGGCTCTTGTTTCGGAAAGCGACAGCACGAGGCTTCCCCACGGCGTCGGGCGGCTGCCGAGGCTGGCAGTGGCAATGGCGACCGCAGCGCCGGCCTGCCGCTGCTGACGCGTGAACGAGAGCCCGAGATGGCCGATGCCGGCGATCCGGTAGCCGTAAAAAATGCTGTCCAGCCGTTTCAGACCCTGTAAGGGATCGACGCCGGTTTGCCGGAAGTCGTCGGTGGCAAGCTGTGATCGCGCCGACAAGGTATGACTTCGGGTGCGGCGCTCGAATCCGAGCGCGAACTGCGCGCCGCTGCCGTCTGGCCCGTCGCTGAAGCCGAGTCCCACCGTGCCGATGCCGATACCGGGAAAGGCCGCCGCGAGCCCTGCCAGCAGGCCGGCCGCTCCGGACTTCTGCAGGTTGCCGCCTAGCTCGACGGTCAGTCGCTGGTTCCATCCGTGCCGCCATCCGGCCGACAGGAAAGGATCGCCATAGGCGTTGCTGCGCCATCCGAATTCGCGGCGCAACGCGCCCAGTTCGATCGAGTAATCGCTGAGCCCGGGTGCGAGCATCGCGGTGCTGCTGTAGAAGCGCTGGGATATCAGCGTCTGCTGCCCTGCGAGGTCGGTGACCCGTACCACCACCTCGCCATCGCCGGATACCAGAGGCATGCTGGTGATCGAGAACGGACCGGGCCGTATCGGCTCGCGTGCCTGCAACACGTTATCGACATACAGGTCAATGGTCGAGGGCAGCGCTGCCTGACCGGATAAGGTCGCCACAGGCAGCGTGATCATGCCTGGCCGGGTCTGGAAATTGGTGCCCCACTGTATGCCGGCGAACCGCACAGGACGCCCGAGCGCATTGGCCGGTCGCGTCACCGCATCGCCGAGGCGCAGGGTGGCGACCTGCGGCAGCTGGTCGACGGTGTAGGTCGTCTCCAGCCGGATCGAATCCCGGATGCCGGGTCGGCCGCTGAACAGATGATGCGAAACCGCGACCCCGCTGCCGATGGATGCGGCGCCCTCGGCAAACAGGCTCAAGCCCCGTCCGGCCGGCGTATGATCGACCAGCAGATCGTAGTTCAGGTAGGCGCCGGCCGCTGGCACCGCCGGTGTCGCGGGCACGTTCGGCCGCAGCGGACGGGAACTCA
The DNA here is from genome assembly GCA_023653025.1 of Burkholderiaceae bacterium. Lineage (GTDB taxonomy): Bacteria > Pseudomonadota > Gammaproteobacteria > Burkholderiales > Burkholderiaceae_D > Pernthalerella. The sequence goes on along the minus strand of JAMNXS010000012.1, from coordinate 51,150 downwards.
GCCGGGAGGCCACGAACCGGTCCGCAGCGAGGCGGACATCAAGTTGCAGGCGCGACGCGTCGAAGGCAGTGTCCGGGGTGCCGAGTGCCGCCAGCGGCACATAGTCGTTCCCGCCCACGCGCACCGGATCGATATCGGACAGCAGGACACCGGCTGCCCGCAGAGCATCGACCGGCAGCAACCACTGACCGGCCCGGTCGCGCAATACAAGCACTACCTGGTCGCCGGGCTGGGCATTGATGGTCAGCGACAGCATCAGGGCCTCGTGCAGCGGGGCTTCATTTGGGGCTTCATTTGGGGCTTCATTTGAAGCTTCCTTTGGTCCATCTTTTGACGTGTCCCGGGGCAGCAGGCCGGCATGCGCGGGCACGCAGCCAAGGACACCCAGCGCAACCAGGGCGACCAGCACAGCCGCGACCAACACCGGGCCTCCCGCGCCGCAGGCGCGCGAGCTGGCCGTGCCGGCACGCTTACTGACCCGCAGGATTCGCATGAAGCTCCAGCGGCGTGCCTTGCATGACCGCCTTGATCAGCATGACGTCGTCGAGGCTGCCCGCAGCCGGCCTGAACGTGAGTTCCCTGCGCTGTCCGGGTAATACGTAAACGGCCGACGGGTAAGCCGCCAATGTCTGCTGCGGGTCGCGGTTCGGATGGACGGTCAGGCCCTGCAACCGGGCGGCCGCGTTGCCGTGATTGGTCAGTGTCAGATGCCACTGCTGCTCAGCCCTGCGTTCGATCGACGCGGTCAGCCGCGGACGGCCCTCGGTCGCAGGTTTGACGAACACCGGAAGGCTGACTCGCAGCGCCACTTGCAGACCCCTGAAATCCGGCGCCGGCGGGGGCGGAATTTCTTCCAGCAGCAAGCGATAGCCCAGTTCCTGCCCGGCATCGGGCTTGCGCATCAGGCCAATGCGCAGGATTTGCGTCGCCCCGGGCTTGAGCGTAAAAATCTGCGGCGTGGCGAGAATGTCGCGACTGGGCTGCAGTACGTCATTGCCGGCAGGCTGTGCCCATGCCATCGTCGACAACTGGATCGTTATCGGTGCGCGCTCGATGTTTTCGACTTGCAGCACCGCAGTCGGCGCGGCGGCGGAAAGCTCGACCCTGACCGGGTTGACAGTGAAGGAACCCGCCTGCGCGTGCGAAGCCCAGACCAGCGCGGCAATACCCGCCCAGCGTGGCAAGCGCTCGGCGGGCAGGTCATGAATGCGGTCACGAATGCGGCTGCGTAAGTGGTCACGCAGGCGGTCACTTACGCTGGCCAGCGCCCGGCAGAGTGCCGGAAAACAGCCGGAACCGGCAGCCGGGCGCCTCACGATCAGAACTCCACCGTGGCGATGACGGTGTCCTGGTAACTGCCGGTCGATACATCCTGCTGCGCCGGGATCTTGCCGCAGATGCTGTAGGTCGCGGCATTGACCGTGGCCGTGGCGCCCGGTTGGAGGCGCTCGGTGCCGGTCGCGCCCCAGGCATCCGTCTCGTTCGTCGTGCAGGTATTTGGCGTCGCCGGTGCCGGCTTGTACAGGAAGTAGCTCAGCTGCTCGCTGGTCACCGCATTGGCCATTGCGCGCTGACCGGGATTGAGACCCGGGTTACTGCCACCGCTCAAGCCGATGGCTGGCGTCGTGCCCTTGACGCAGGCGATGGTGAGCGACCCCGACACAAAGGTCGGCGTCGCGGCCGTCGGCTGGTAGGTGCCGAAGTTCACCGGCGAGGTATTGATCGTGCAGCTGGCGTCCACTGTTGCTGTGACGCTCAGGTTGGCAGTCGCGGTGCCGGCGAACGCATCACCAATACCGGCGGCGAGGCCAAGTCCGAGGACAACGGCTGCGGAGGCAAGATGGAGTTTTTTCATCAGGGTTTCCTCAAAAAAATGAAGGGACCCCGATCGTAAGGAAGGACATGCCGCCCCTGTGATTTACGCTTCTGTCTCGGCACAAGAAAAATTTTCCGGCAGCACATCAGCCGGCTATTTCGTGGTGAGCCAACAACGGCATCTCGCTGTCCAATGACGACCATGCCCTCCGCCCCGACGTCATCGAAGCCATTCTCGACCGAAGGTGTCATTGCGATGACGCACTGGACACCGTCGCTCCTGAGCTTTGCGACCACCCGGCCACTGGAACTGAATTACGTCGCGGGCCAGTACGCGAGGATTGCGCTGCAGGTCAACGGGCAACGGGTCTGGCGGGCGTTTTCCTTCGTGTCCGCCCCTCGCGAGCCGCAGCTCGAATTCGTGGCCGTGCTGATACCGGACGGTTTGTTCACATCCCGGTTGCGCGAGATGCAGCCCGGCGACCGTCTCTGGATCGAGCATGAGAACTACGGCTTCCTGACGGCCGATCGCTTCACCGATGGCGATGATCTGTGGATGCTAGCCACCGGTACTGGAATCGGCCCCTTCGTCTCGATGCTGCGCGATGACGCGGTTTGGCGGCAGTTCCGCCGCATATTTCTCGTGCACGGCGTGCGCCACTGCGCCGAACTGGTCTACCGCGACGAATTGCTGCGCATGCAGTCGGCACGATGCGACGGACGCGCGGAGCTGTCGCTGCTGTGCTGCCTGAGCCGGCCGGCCCCGACCGAGCTGGCCGCAGGCATGATCGGCGACAGGATCACCTGCGCGTGGGATACGGGCGAACTTGAAACAGCGGCCGGTGCGCCGATCACGGCCGACGCGTCACGGGTGATGTTGTGCGGGAATCCGCAGATGATCGAGGACATGCGCAGCCGCTTGCATGCGCGCGGCATGAAGCCGTGCCGGCGGATGACGCCGGGGCAGTTTTTGACGGAGAACTATTGGTAGGTGGCGGCAAGGCCGGCAGTACCGGTGGGTGGACGGGGGGTGGTCAGGCGTTGCGGCGGGTGGCGTTGTTCGTCGGTTCGCACGGCGGATTTCGCCTGCGGCTCTATCCGCCCTACGGTGTGATCTGTGACATCACGGAATCATAGGGCGGGTAGAGCGGAGCGAAACCCGCCGTCACCCGCCCATCAATTGAAGCCCTTCCCCTCGGCGGCCAGTCGCTCGAGCAACGGCGCGGCCTTCCATGCCTCCGGATGCTGGCCCTTCGCATACTGGCGGATCGCCATCAGCACGTTCGACAGCCCGACGGTATCGGCATGGAACATCGGGCCGCCGCGGAACAGCGGGAAGCCATAACCGGTCAGGTAGACCATGTCGATGTCGGAAGCGCGCAGTGCAATGCCCTCTTCCAGAATGTGCGCCCCTTCGTTCACCAGCGCATAGACGAGGCGCTCGACGATTTCCTCGTCGCCGACCTTGCGCCGCTGCACGCCGATTTCGGCCGAGTGTTCAACGATCATCCGGTTGACTTCGTCCGACGGATAGGCCTTGCGGTCGCCGGCCTTGTAGTCATACCAGCCGGCCGAGGTCTTCTGGCCGAAGCGCCCCCGCTCGCAAAGCTTGTCGGCAATTTTCGAGTACGTGACATCGGGCTTCTCGACATAGCGCCGCTTGCGGATGTACCAACCGATGTCGTTGCCCGCCAAATCGCTCATGCGGAACGGCCCCATCGCAAAGCCGAACTTCTCGATCGCCTTGTCGACCTGCGCGGGCAGGCAGCCTTCTTCCAGCAGGAAGCCGGCCTGGCGGATGTACTGCTCGACCATGCGGTTGCCGATGAAACCGTCGCACACGCCGGAGACCACGCCGGTCTTCCTGATCTTTTTCGCCAGATCCATCACGGTCGCCAGCACGTCTTTCGCCGTCTGCGCGCCGCGCACGATCTCGAGCAGCTTCATCACGTTCGCCGGGCTGAAGAAATGCGTGCCGATCACATCCTGCGGACGCTTCGTGAACGCCGCGATCTGGTCGACATCGAGCGTGGACGTGTTCGACGCGAGGATGGCGCCCGGCTTCATCACCTCGTCGAGCTTGCGGAATACCGTCTCCTTGACCGCCATGTCCTCGAACACCGCCTCGATCACGATATCGGCGCTGCCGATCGCTTCGTAGGACAGCGTGCCCGTGATCAGCCCCACCCGCTGCTCGAGCTGCTCCTGCGTCAGCTTGCCCTTCTTCATCGAGTTTTCGTAATTCTTGCGGATGGTTGCCAGCCCCTTGTCGAGCGCGTCCTGCTTCATCTCGAGCAGGGTCACGGGAATGCCCGCGTTCGCAAAATTCATTGCGATGCCGCCGCCCATCGTGCCGGCGCCGATCACGGCGGCGCTACGGATGGCGCGCAGCGGTGTATCGGCCGGCACGTCGGGAATCTTCGACGCGGCGCGTTCGGCAAAGAAGGCGTGGCGCAGCGCCTTCGACTCGGGCGTCTGCACCAGCGCGAGGAACAGGTCGCGCTCGATCTTCAGCCCGTCGTCAAACTTCTTGCCGACCGCTGCCGCCACCGCCTCCACGCACTGCAGCGGCGCCGGGAAAGGGCCGGCCACGGCGCGCACCGTGTTGCGCGCGAACTGCAGGTAGCCGTCGGCATTCGCATGCGCGATGCGAATATCTCGCACCTTCGGCAGCGGACGCCGGTCGGCAATGCCGCGCGCGAAACTCAGCGCACCCGGCAGCAGGTCGCCGTCGATCATCTGGTCGAACAGCTTGGTGCCGGCCAATTTCTCCGACCGCACCGGCGTGCCCGAAACAATCATGTTCAACGCCTGCTCAAGGCCAAGCACGCGCGGCAGCCGCTGCGTGCCGCCGGCGCCGGGCAGGATGCCGAGCTTCACTTCCGGCAGCGCGATCTGTGCGCCGGCGACCGCCACGCGGTAGTGGCAGCCCAGCGCCAGTTCCAGCCCGCCGCCCATCGCCATTCCGTGGATGGCGGCAATCACCGGCTTGGCGGCCGACTCGACCACGCGGATCACCGTGTGCAGCGACGGTTCCTGCAGGGCCTTCGGCGTATTGAACTCGCGGATATCCGCCCCGCCCGAGAACCCCTTACCCTCGCCCACCAGCACGATCGCCTTGATCGACGCATCGTCCAGCGCGCGGTTCACGCCGTCGACAATGCCGGCCCGGGTCGAATGCCCGAGGCCATTCACCGGCGGGTTGGCGAGCGTAATGACGGCAATATCGCCGTGGGCCTGGTAAGTCGCGGTCATGAAGGGGGTCTCCTCTTGTTGTCGTCGATGGTCGCAAGCCGCGACCGCCTCGCCGCCCACTATAACCGATAAAAGTACGATCGTATTATTTCGTCTTGACCTTCAGCAGCGCGCTGCGTTGACGATCCACGCGATACGCATAGTCGACGCGTCCGTCGACGACTTTGCCGATGATCATCATGTTGGCCGAGATCGCTTCATGATCGTCGGGCGTAAAAGGTTTCTCGTAGCTGGTGACCGCCCCCTGGTAGCGCGCGTCGAGGTTTTCCAGCGCGCGCCGCACGGCGTCGCCGTCCAGCGAGCGCGCCTGCCTGAGCGCTTGTCTGAGTGCCAGCGCGAGCACATGCATGCCGTCGTAACCCTGCGCGGCGCTCATCGGCGACGGTATCAGGTCGGCCTTGAAGTGGCGACTATAGGCGAGCAAAAAACTGTTCTTGGCCGCCGATCCGGCATCCTGGATGAAGGTCTGCGGCATCAGCGCGCCCTCGCCCGCCGTGCCGGCCGCCTCGATGAAATTGCGCATCGACAGCGTCCAGCTGCCCAGCATCGGCACTTTCCAGCGCAGCGCAGCCATCCCGCGCGCCAGTTGCGCCAGCTCCGGCCCGATGCCCCAGGCGACTACGGCCTGCGCGCCGGCGGCGCGGGCAGCGCCGAGCTGCCGGCTCATGTCGGCGTCGCCGATCCGGAAGCGCTCCATCGCGACCAGTTCAAGCCCGGCGGCGCGCGCCGCGACGGTGAAGGCCGACACACCGCTGTCGCCGTACGGCGTGTCATCGGCCAGCAGCGCAACACGGGCAAGCCCGCGTTTGTGCAGGTCGGCGACCAGCATGCGCGCCTCGAGGTCGAGCGTCGGCGATACCCGGAAAATAAAGTTGGCCGGACTCGCCGGCGGCGCAAACTTGCGGGTCAGCGCCGGCCCGGTGGATACCGCGACCATCAGCGGTATCCGTGCTTTCTGGTAGGCGTCGACCGATGCCAGCCCGACGCCGGTGTTGACGATGCCGATGGTCGCCACCACCTTCATCCGCGTGAGCTCGTCGGCAATGCGGGCGCCGAGTTCGTTGTCGGCCCGGTCGTCGCGTTCGATCAGTTCGATCAGCCGGCCATCGATGCCACCAATGGCATTGATCTCATTAACCGCCAGTCGAACGCCATTGCGCATGCTGTCGCCCATCGGACTCGAGCCGCCGCTGAAGGGGCCGCTCAGACCGATGCGCAGGGTTTGCGCGGATACGGCGTCCGCCACGGCCAGCGCTCCTGCCAGCAGGAGTGGAAAAATGCCCCGCATGGAAACCTCCGAACGAGTTCAAAGTGGAGGCAGCTTGCAGGCAGGCGATCCGGCTTGTCTATCGCATCGGATCAAGTGTGGCGAAGAACATACCGTGCGGCGCGACGGCGGACGACAAACCCAGCCGGCTGAATGGCGGCTAGGCAGGCGAAGGAACGATCGGGGAAGCGTTCGAGGAAAAAATCGAGGAAAAAATCGAGAAAACTGACGGCGCTACCGGCGGCCGATGCGGCCGGTAGCGCGTTTGCGTCACGGAAGGCGGATCACGACGGCCGCTTCATGTTGCAGGATGTCGGCTGCGCAGCCACATAGGGCTCGATCTTCTGCTCGGTGCGCCAGCCGTAGCCGGTGTTTTCCTGATCGAACTTCACGTCCTTGCCATTGGTCTTGACCCAGGTCGTGATGTAGATCGGCTGCTGCAGTTGGTGATCGGCCTTGCGCATCTCGACCTCGCCATTCAGCGTCTTGAACTTCTGTCCCTCCATCGCAAAAGCCACCTTGACCGGATCAGTGGACTTCGCCTGCCGGATGCCGATGCCCAGCAGTTGCAGCGCCGAGTAGGTCGTGACTGCGTAGAAATCGTCGTTGAATTTTTTCTTGAAGCCTTCGACCAGATCCTTGCCGGAGTAGGTTTCGTTGTTCACGTTCCAGGTGCCGGCATAACGGACGTAGTCGGCGGCAGCCGCGCCCATCACGGTCGGCACGCCGGTGGTGTAGCCGTAGAAGGTATAGAACTTCGCCTTCAGGCTGGCTTCGCGCGCGGCCTTCACGAGCAGCGCGAGATCCGAGCCCCAGTTGCCGGTGATGACGACATCCGCGCCGCTGGCGGCGATTTTCGCGACATACGGCGAAAAGTCCTTCACGCTGCCGATGGGATGCAGGTCGTCGCCGACGATCTCGACGTCCGGACGCTTGCGCTTGAGGTAATCCTTGGCCGCGCGCGTCACCTGGTGCCCGTGCGCGTAGTTCTGGCCGATGATGTAGACCTTCTTGACCGACGCGTCCTTGGCGAGGAAGGCGGTCAGCGCCTCCATCTTCATGTCGGAATTGGCATCGAGCCGGAAGTGCCAGAAGCTGCACTTGCTGTTGGTCAGGTCGGGATCGACCGCCGCGTAGTTGAGGAAGACGATTTCCTTGCCCGGGTTCCGATCGTTGTGCTTGTTGATCGCATCGATCAGCGCGCCGGCCGCGCCCGAGCCATTGCCCTGCACGATGTAGCGGAAGCCCTGGTCGATGGCAGTCTTGAGCACCGTCAGCGACTCCTGCGGGCTGGCCTTGTTATCGAAGCCGACCACTTCGAAGGTGTGGCCCGGCGCCCACTTGTCGCGATTGGCGATGTCGGCCACGCTCTGGAAGCTTTTCAGCAGGTTCTGCCCGACCGGCGCGAACGGCCCGGACAGGGGATCGATGAAGGCGACCTTCACGACGTCGGCCCGGGCGGGCGTGGCTGCGAGGCCGATGGCCGTTGCTGCGGCCAGCAGCAGGAGTCGGGCGTTGGATTTCATGGTTGTCTGCCTCCTAAGCATTCGGGATGATGAAGAAATTTCAGACCTCGAGCCATTCCTTGCGCACGGCCGGCCGCTGACGCAGGTCTTCCGGCGAACCCTCGAACACGATCGCGCCGCGTCCCATCACGTAAATGCGGTCCGCAATGTCGAGCGCAATGGCCAGCTTCTGTTCGACCAGCAGCACCGACACGCCGCGCTGCTTCAGCGCCTGCAGGTAGTCGGCCACCAGATCGACGATCTTCGGCGCCAGGCCCTCGGTCGGCTCGTCGATCATGATCAGGTCCGGGTCGCCCATCAGGGTCCGGCACAGCGTCAGCATCTGCTGCTCTCCGCCGGACAGCACGCCGGCCGCAGTATGCCGCCTTTCCTCGAGGCGCGGAAACATCCGGAACATGTCGGCGAGGCTCCAGCGCGACACCCGGCCGGATTTTTGTCCGAGCAGCAGGTTCTGCTCGACCGTCAGGGTGGGGAAGATATCCCGGTTTTCCGGCACGTAGCCGAGCCCGAGATGCGCGATGCGGAAGGCCGGCAGGCCCAGCACCTCGCTGCCCTTGAAGTTCACCGAACCGGCTGCCTGCACCAGGCCCATCACGGCTTTCACCGTGGTCGAGCGGCCGACGCCGTTGCGGCCCAGCAGGCTGACGATCTCGCCCGCGTCCACGCGCAGGTTCACGCCGTGCAGCACGTGGCTCTTGCCGTAGAAAGCATGCAGGTCGCGCACGTCGAGCAAGGCGCTCATGCCGCTTCCTCCTGCGGCGCATGGCCGCCGAGATAGGCTTCCTGCACCTGCGCATTGTCGCGGATTGCTGCCGGCGTGTCGCAGGCCAGCACCTCGCCGTAGACGACGACCGCAATCCGGTCGGCGAGGCCGAACACGACGCCCATGTCATGCTCGACCATCAGCAGCGTCCGGCCCTCGGTCACGCGCGCGATCAGTTCGACCGCCGCGTCCGACTCGGAGCGGCTCATGCCGGCGGTCGGCTCGTCGAGCAGGATCACGTCGGCGCCGCCGGCGATGGTGATGCCGATCTCGAGCGCGCGCTGCTCGGCATAGGTCAGGAGTCCGGCGGCTGCGTTGCGCCGCCAGCCGAGGCCGATGGCTTCCATCACTTCTTCCGCGCGCTCGCGCGCATCCTTCAGGGCGTTCAACTTGTGCCAGAACGAATAGCGATAGCCGAGCGACCACAGCACCGCGCAGCGCAGGTTCTCGAACACCGACAGCCGGTGGAAGATATTGGTGATCTGGAAGCTGCGCGACAGCCCGAGCCGGTTGATCTTGTACGGCGGCAGGCCGGTGATGTCGGTGCCGTTCAGCAGCACCTGCCCGCTGCTCGGTGCAAAGCGCCCGGAGATCAGGTTGAACAGGGTGGATTTGCCCGCGCCGTTCGGGCCGATCACGGCCAGCCGCTCGCCGGGGCTGACCTGCAGGTCGACGCCGCGGATGATGTCGGTCTGGCCGAATCGCTTGGTCAGGTGCCGCAGTTCGAGTGCGTGCGCGCTCATGCCGTCCTCCTTGCCTCGAGCCGCTCGATCTCGGCATTCGCGTCGCCCCACACGCGGGCAAACGGCGGCTGCGTCAGGCGGAACGACAGCGCCCCCAGCGCCAGCAATGCCGCGCCTGCCAGCCAGCCTGCCGGGCTCGCGGTATCGACCGCCACGCCCAGCACCGACATCGCCGAACCCTGCGCCGCTTCCAGCGACCAGTGGTACAGCATCTCGATCAGCACGATGGCTCCGCAAGCCGCCACCAGCGTCGAGCCCAGCACGGCCAGCCCGACCGGCAGCACCCGCCGCAGCATGCCGTGGGCGGCGATGCGCAGGTTCATCATCAGCAGGCTGGCCAGCCCGCCCGGCGCGTACATCACCATCAAAATGAAGAACAGGCCGAGGTAGAGCTGCCATGCCTTCGTGAACTCGGACAGCGTCACCGTCATGAACACGCCGACGATCGCGCCCAGCAGCGGCCCGAAGAAGAAGCCGGTGCCACCGATGAAGGTGAACAGCAGGACGGCTCCCGAACGCGCGAGGCTGACGTTTTCGGCCGTGACGATCTCGAAATTGATCGCCGACAGCGCACCCGATATGCCGGCGAAGAATCCCGACAGCATCAGCACCAGCCAGCGCACGCGCTGCGTGTCGTAGCCGATGAATTCCACGCGCTCCGGGTTGTCGCGCACGGCATTCGCGATGCGGCCCAGCGGCGTGTGCGCCAGCGCGAACATCGCGACGGTGCTGACGAACAGCCAGAAGGCGATCAGGTAATAGACCTGCACCTGAGGCCCGTAGCTGATGCCGAACCAGGGCTTGCCGTACACCCGGTCGCCCGAGATGCCGGCCTCGCCGCCGAAGAAGCCAGGGAACATCAGCGAGCAGGCGAACACCAGTTCGACGATGCCGAGCGAAATCATGGCGAAGGTCGTGCCGGAGCGCTTGGTTGTCACGTAACCGAACAGCGCACCAAACAACAGCCCGGCAACGCCGCCAACCAGCGGCACCAGCGTCAGCGGTAGCGGCAGCGACCCGCCGGCCGCGAGGTTGATTGCATGAATCGCGATGAAGGCGCCGAGTCCCGAGTAGACCGCATGGCCGAACGACAGCATGCCGCCCTGCCCGAGCAGCATGTTGTACGACAGCGCGAAGATCATCACCGTGCCCGTCAGCGACAGCAGCGACAAGCCGCCGCCGGAGCCGAACACGCGCGGCGCGGCGGCGAGCAGCACGGCGAACAGCGTCCAGACGATCCAGCGTCCGAGGTTCAGCGGTTGGTAGTGCATGGCAGCGACCGGCATCAGGTCTCCCTCGTTCCGAGCAGGCCGCGCGGGCGCAGGATCAGCACCAGCACCAGCAGCACATAGGGCAGGATGGGGGCGACCTCGGCCAGCGTCAGCGACAGCAGCCGGTAGGCCGCATCGCCGGGCGCGACCTGCACGCCGAGCCGGGCCAGCGGCCCGAGCAAGGACCAGTCGAGCGCCACGGCAAAGGTCTGGATCAGGCCGATCAGCAGCGAGGCCAGCAGCGCGCCGGCCAGCGAGCCCATGCCGCCGACGACGACCACGACGAAGATGATGCTGCCGACCATGGCTGCCATCGCCGGCTCGGTGACGAAGGCGTTGCCGCCGATGACGCCGGCCAGACCGGCCAGCGCGCAGCCGCCGCCGAAGACGAGCATGAAGACGCGCGGCACGTTGTGGCCGAGCGCCTCGACCGTCTCCGGGTGCGTCAGCGCCGCCTGGATCACCAGCCCGATGCGCGTGCGCGTCAGCAGCAGCCAGACCGCGCCCAGCATCAGCAGCGCCACCGCCATCATGAAGCCGCGGTACATCGGGAACGCCATCGAGTACAGCGCGAACAGCGGACCGTCGAGCTCGGCCGGGATGCGGTAAGGCACGGCCGCGCGGCCCCAGATCATCTGCACCACCTCGAGGATCACGTATGACAGGCCGAAGGTGAACAGCAGTTCGGACACATGCCCGTGCTTGTGCACGACGCGCAGGCCGAAGCGCTCGACCAGCGCACCGATCGCGCCGACGGCCAGCGGCGCGATCACCAGCGCCGGCCAGAAGCCGAGGTAGCGGCTGATCGAAAAGCCGAGATAGGCGCCGATCATGTAGAAACTCGCGTGTGCGAAGTTCAGCACGCCCATCATGCTGAAGATAAGCGTCAGCCCGGACGACAGCATGAACAGCAGCAGTCCGTAGCTCAGGCCGTTGAGCAGCGATATCAGGAGGAATTCCAAGCTCGTTCCCGTCCGCTCGTCAGGCCGTCGGCAACCGGTAGTCGCGATAGGTTTCGCGAATACGGTTCTTCAGGATCTTGCCGGTGGCGCCCAGCGGCAGCGCGTCGGCAAAGACCACGTCGTCCGGCGTCCACCATTTCGCGATCTTGCCTTCGTAGAAGGCCAGCAGTTCTTCCCGGCTGACGTCCGCTCCCGGCTTCTTCACCACCACCAGCAGCGGGCGCTCGTCCCACTTCGGATGGTGGACGCCGATGCAGGCGGCCTGCAGCACCGCCGGGTGGGCGACCGCGATGTTCTCGAGATCGATCGAGCCGATCCACTCGCCGCCGGACTTGATCACGTCCTTGCTGCGGTCGGTGATCTGCAGGTAGCCCTCGGGGTTGATCACGGCCACGTCGCCGGTCGGGAACCAGCCGTCCTGCAGCACGTCGCCGCCCTCGGCCTTGAAATAGCCGGACACCACCCACGGCCCGCGCACGAGCAGGTTGCCGTAGGTCTTGCCGTCCCACGGTAGTTCCTTGCCGTCGTCGTCGACGATCTTCATGTCGACGCCGAAGATCACCCTACCCTGCGTCTCCAGCAGCGCCTGCTTCTGCTCGTCGGGCAAGCCCTCGTGCGACGCCAGCAGCGTGCAACAGGTGCCCAGCGGCGACATCTCGGTCATTCCCCACGCATGCACCACCTCCACGTCATAGTCATGGCGCAGGGTCTTCATCATCGCCGGCGGACAGGCCGAGCCGCCGATCACGGTGCGCCTGAACGTGGAAAACTTCAGCTTGTTCTGGCCGACGTAGGTCAGCAAGCCGAGCCAGACGGTCGGCACGCCGGCAGAGAAGGTCACTTTCTCCTGCTCGAACAGTTCGTACAGCGACTTGCCGTCCAGCGCGGGGCCGGGGAACACCAGCTTCGCGCCGGTCAGCATCACCGAATACGGCAGGCCCCAGGCATTCACATGGAACATCGGCACCACTGGCAGCACCACGTCGCGCGCCGACACGTTCAATGCGTCCGGCAGCGCCGACGCATATGAATGCAGTAGCGCCGAGCGATGCGAGTACAGCGCGCCCTTCGGGTTACCGGTCGTGCCGGACGTGTAGCAGAGGCTGGAGGCCGAGTTTTCGTCGAACAGCGGCCATTCGAATTCGTCGGACTCGGCCTCGAGCAAGTCTTCGTAGCACAGCAGGCCGGGCAGCTTGTCCGAGGCCGGCAGGCGGTCGCGGTCGCACAGCGCGACAAAGCCCCGGATCGTCGTGCACAGCGGCGCGATGGCCTCGATGACCGGCAGGAAAGTCAGGTCGAACAGCAGATACTGGTCCTCGGCATGATTGGCGATGTAGGCAATCTGCTCCGGATGCAGGCGCGGATTAATCGTATGCAGCACGGCGCCCATGCCGGATACGCCATAGTAGGCCTCGAGATGGCGATAGCCGTTCCAAGCGAGCGTCGCAATACGGTCGCCCATCGACACGCCGAGCCGGGTCAGGGCATTGGCCAGCTTACGCGCGCGGCGGTGGCATTCGCGGTAGGTGGTGCGGTGAATGTCGCCCTCGACCCGTCGCGACACGATCTCGGTGTCGCCGTAGTAGCGGTCGGCATGCCTGATCAACGAGGAAATGAGCAGCGGCTGGCTCATCATGCGGCCCATGAGTGGGCTCTGGGGGTACGTCATGGTGTCTCCGAAGAAGGGATTGGCGTTGGTGTGCCGCGATTCTTGAAGCCGATTGTCAATCCGTCAACCGCTTTTCATCTTGCATCGCAGCACGCGCTCGATGTTCACACTCTATGTTCACGCTCGATGTTCACCCTCGATACTCAGGTACGGTAGCCCGGGTTCTCGCGCTCCAGCTTTCTCAGCAACGCGGGCCAGGCGAGCGATCCGTACTGCGCATTCGTGACCTGCCGCGCCTGCGCCATCGCATTGGCTATGATCGCCTGCTGCACCGGCCGCAGCGGTGTGCCGCCGGCCATCGCGCGCACCTGCACCGTGCAGGCGGCTTCGAACAGGTACATATTGAGAAAGGCGTCGGCCACCGTGCGCCCGACGGTCAGCAGGCCGTGATTGCGCAGCATCAGGAAGCTCTTGTCGCCGAAGTCGGCCACCAGCCGCGGCTTCTCGTCGGCGTTCAGCGCCAGGCCTTCGTAGTCGTGATAGGCGAGGCTGTTGAGCACGAAGATCGACGGCTGCGAGATCGGCAGCACGCCGGCTTCCTGCGCCGCGACGGCGGCGCCGTTCAGGCTGTGCGTGTGCAGCACACAGATCGCGTCGTCGCGCGCTTCATGAATGGCCGAGTGGATGGTAAAGCCGGCCGGATTGACCGGGAACGACGAATCGTCGAGCTTGTTGCCGTGCAGGTCGATGCGCACCAGCGACGAAGCCGTGATCTCGTCGAACATCATCCCGTAGGGATTGATCAGGAAAGCATGCTCCGGCCCCGGCAGTCGCGCGGTGATGTGCGTGAAGACGAGGTCGCTCCAGCCAAAGGCAGCCACCAGCCGGTAGCAGGCCGCAAGATCCACGCGCATCTGCCATTCGGCAGCGCTGACGCGATCCTGCAGTGAAGGTATCTCCAGGCGTTCAGGGGCGTTCATATGCGCTCTCCTCTTATCTGTCACAATGCGGCTCTGTCTATCGGCCGTTGGGTACAGCTTAGCGGCCTTTCCCCGCTTCGGGATTTGAAATCCGCAAACCTTGTCCTGTGGTCACGCATCGTAACAGAAGCCTGCAATGAACTCTCCCAGCCTGCCGAACCCGTCCCGGTCCGCGCCGCCCGGTGTTCGTCGTCTGGCGGATTTGACGCTGGACAACCGTTTTGCCGCGCTGCCGCCGGCCTTCCACACCCGCCTGGCATCGACGCCGCTGCCCGCACCGTATCTGGTATGCGCGAGCGAGGCGGCTGCCGCGCTGATCGGACTCGATCCGGCGGCGCTGCGCGATCAGCAATTCGTCGAGGTCTTCAGCGGCAACGCCGAACTGCCGACGTCGCAGCCGCTGGCAGCCGTCTACTCCGGCCACCAGTTCGGCGTCTGGGCCGGACAGCTCGGCGACGGCCGCGCGATCCTGCTCGGCGAGGCGCCGTCGCCGACGGAACCGCATGGCTGGATGGAGTTGCAGCTCAAGGGCTCGGGCAGGACGCCCTACTCCCGCATGGGCGACGGCCGCGCGGTGCTGCGCTCGTCGATCCGCGAATTCCTGTGCTCGGAGGCGATGGCCGCGCTCGGCATACCGACCACGCGCGCGCTGTGCGTGATCGGCTCGGACATGCGGGTCATGCGCGAAATGCCGGAGAGCACGGCCGTCGTCACCCGCATGGCACCGAGCTTCGTCCGCTTCGGCTCGTTCGAGCACTGGTTCTACAACGACCGGCCGCAGGAGCTGCGGTTGCTGGCCGACTACGTGATCGCGCGCAGCTTTCCCGAGCTGCAGGGAAGCGACCGGCCTTATCACACGCTGCTGCGCGAAGTGACCCGGCGCACGGCCGAGCTGGTGGCGCAATGGCAGGCGGTCGGCTTCATGCATGGCGTGCTCAACACCGACAACATGTCCATCCTCGGGCAGACGCTGGATTACGGCCCCTTCGGCTTCATGGAGGCCTACGACCCCGCGCACATCTGCAACCATACTGACCAGCAGGGGCGCTATTCATACCGGATGCAGCCGCGTATCGGCGAGTGGAACTGCTATGCGCTCGGCCAGGCGATGGTAGGCCTGATCGGCGACGTCGACGAAGTGCAGGAGGCGCTGTCCGTCTACCAGCCGAGCTTCGCCGCGAAAATGGATGCGCTCTGGCATGCCAAACTCGGTCTGTCGACCACGCAGGACGGCGACGAGGCTCTGATCGCCGCGCTACTGCAGGCGCTGGCCGCGAACCGGGTCGATTTCACCCTGTTCTTCCGCCGGCTGTCCGGCCTTGCGGTCGACGATCCGTCGGCCGACGCACCGCTACGCGACCTCTTCATCGACCGCAGCGCATTCGACGCGTGGTCAGTAGAATACCGGCGCAGACTGCGGGCCGAGGGCAGCGCGGATGGCGCGCGCAGGAGCCGGATGAACCGGGTGAATCCGAAATACATATTGCGCAATTACTTGGCGCAGGTGGCGATCGACAAAGCCGCACAGAAAGATTTTTCGGAAGTGGCCCGGTTGCTGGCGGTACTTCGGCAACCGTTTGACGAGCAGCCGGAACATGAGGCCTATGCCGCCCTGCCGCCGGACTGGGCCGCCGGCATCGAGGTCAGCTGCTCTTCGTGACGGGCCGGCGACTGCGCTGCAGCAGCAGAGGAACAGCGAAACCGCGAAAGAGAAACCGATGGATGAAAAGAAAATCGTTCGCACCGACGCCGAGTGGCGCGCGATGCTCGAACCGCTCGAGTACGAAGTGACGCGCCACGCCGCCACCGAGCGCGCGTTCACCGGGCGTTACTGGGATCATCACGAGCATGGGATCTACAGCTGCGTCTGCTGCGGCACGCCGCTGTTCGAATCGGACGCCAAGTTCGATTCCGGCTGCGGCTGGCCGAGTTATTTCCGGCCGCTGGACCCGGCGCATGTCGCCGAGCGCATCGACCGCAGCTACGGTATGGTGCGCACCGAAATCCTCTGTAAAATCTGCGACGCACATCTGGGCCACGTGTTCCCCGACGGTCCGCCGCCGACCGGCCTGCGCTACTGCATCAACTCGGCGTCGCTGAAATTCGACCCTCAACCCTGACTTCCGCCACCGGAGCCGCATGAAGCTGCTGTTCGACCTCTTTCCCGTCATTCTCTTTTTTGTCGTCTTCAAGGCGGCTGGCGCCCAGCCTGAGGCCGCGCAGGCGTTCGGCAGCCAGTACCTGTCGGCGCTGGTATCGGGCGGCGAGGTCACGCTGCAGCAGGCGCCCATCCTGCTCGCAACCGCCGTGGCCATCATCGCCACCGCCGGACAGGTGCTGTGGCTGCTGGCGCGCCGCAAGCCGGTCGACAACATGCTGTGGGTCTCGCTGGCCATCATCGTGGTGTTCGGCGGTGCGACGATCTGGTTCCATGACGAACAGTTCATCAAGCTCAAACCCACCGTGCTGTACTGGTGCTTCGCCGTCGCGCTGCTCGGCGCGCAGGGCGTGTTCCGCAAGAACCTGATCCGCGCGATGATGGGCAAGCAACTGAGCCTGCCCGACCAGGTATGGACGCGGCTGAACCTCGCATGGGGCGGCTTTTTCGCGCTAATGGGTGTCGTCAACCTGTATGTCGCCTTCAGCTTCCCGCTGGAATTCTGGGTCAACTTCAAGCTGTTCGGCTTTCTTGGCCTGATGATCGCCTTCGTAATCGCGCAGAGTGTCTACCTGTCCCGCTACCTGAAGGAGGCCGAATGAACCGGCCGCAACGCATCCGGCAACTGCTCGATGCCGGCCTTGCACCGCTGGAGTGCGTGGTCGATGACGAATCGCATTTGCATGCCGGCCATGCCGGCGCGGCGTCGGGCGGTGGTCACTACCGGCTGCGACTGGTGTCCGCCCGCTTCGAAGGCCTGAACAAAGTGGCACGCCATCGGCTGGTGTATGATTGCTTGGGCGAGATGATGCAAAAAGAAATACACGCTCTTGCAATGACCCTGCTGACCCCCGACGAGGCGAAGTCCGCCTGAACCGAGTCGCGTCCCGCGGCATTTTTGATCAACCCACCCCAAGCTCAACCATGATGAACCTGAAATCCGCCGGCCTGATGGTCATGCTGGCCGCCTCCGCAGCCCTGCCGGTCCACGCGCAGAACGTCGCCGTCGTCAACGGCAAGGCCATCCCGACCGCTCGCGTCGATGCCATGGTCAAGCAGATGGTGCAGCAGGGCCAGAAGGATTCGCCCGAGATGCGCTCGATGATCAAGGACGAACTGATCAATCGCGAAGTGCTCGCACAGGAAGCCGACCGCCAGGGCATCGCCAGCCGCCCCGAGGTGAAGAACCAGATCGACCTCGCCCGCCAGTCCATCATGATCCGCGCGCTGGCCCAGGAATTCCTGGCCAAGAACCCGGTCAAGGACGAGGACATGAAAGCCGAATACGACAAGTTCAAGGCACAGTCGGTCGGCAAGGAGTATCGTGCGCGCCACATCCTCGTCGAGAAGGAAGACGAGGCCAAGGCCATCATCGGCAAGCTCAAGGGCGGCGCCAAGTTCGAGGAACTCGCGAAGGCGTCGAAGGACCCGGGCTCGGCCAATCAGGGCGGCGAGCTCGGCTGGGCGCCGCCGGACGCTTTCGTGAAACCATTCTCCGAGGCGATGGTCGGCCTGAAGGCCGGCGAGTTTACGCAGACGCCGGTGCAGACCCAGTTCGGCTTCCATGTGATCCGTCTCGAAGAGACCCGCGACGCGCAGGTGCCCGGCTTCGACGAGGTCAAGGGCCAGATCGCCGAGTCGCTGCAGCAGCAGAGGCTGCAGAACTTCCAGCAAGACCTGAAGAAGAAAGCCAAGATCCAGTAAGTCTTGCGCACTTCAGAAAAAAACGCTGCCGAGGCAGCGTTTTTTTTCGCGGGTCGGACCGGCTCAGCCCACCCACTTACGCGCATTGCGGAACATCCGCATCCACGGCCCGTCCTCGCCCCAGCCGTCCGGATGCCAGGAGTTGATCACGGTGCGGAACACGCGCTCGGGGTGCGGCATCATCACGGTGAAGCGACCGTCGGCGGTGGTCACCGACGTCATGCCTGACGGCGAGCCGTTCGGGTTCAGCGGATAAGTCTCGGTCGGCTGGCCGCGATGATCGACGAAGCGCAGCGCCACGCTGACCGACTGCTCGTCGCCGGTGTGCGCGAAGTTCGCGAAGCCTTCGCCGTGCGACACCGCGATCGGCGCCTGCGTGCCGGCCATGCCGGCGAAGAAGATCGACGGCGACTCCATCACCTCGACCATCGCGAACCGCGCCTCGAACTGCTCGGACTGGTTGCGGGTGAACTTCGGCCAGTGCTCGGCGCCGGGGATGATGGACTTCAGGCTGCTCATCATCTGGCAGCCGTTGCAGATGCCGAGGCCGAAGGAGTCGGTGCGCCGGAAGAAGCCGGAGAACTGGTCCGACAGCGCCGGATTGAACAGGATGGTTTTCGACCAGCCCTCGCCCGCGCCCAGCACGTCGCCATACGAGAAGCCGCCGACGGCGACCAGGCCGGTGAAATCGGCCAGCGTCGCGCGGCCGGCAATCAGGTCGCTCATGTGCACGTCCACCGCGTCGAAGCCGGCCCTGTGCATCACATATGCCGTCTCGACATGCGAGTTCACGCCCTGCTCGCGCAGGATCGCCACGCGCGGACGCACGCCGGTGGCGATGAACGGCGCAGCGATGTCTTCGTTCATGTCGAACGTGATCTTCGGCGTCATGCCGGGGTCGGCGGCGTCAAGAATGCGATCGTACTCGGCGTCGGCGCAGGCCGGGTTGTCGCGCAGGCGGGCAATGCGCCAGCTGGTCTCGCTCCAGAAGCGGTGCAGCTCGACACGCGGCTTCTGGTAGATGACCTTCGCGTCGCGCGTGAATTCGATCACGTCGCGCTTGTTCGGCTTGCCGATGATGTGGCTGCAGGCGCCGAGCCCGAATTCGCGCAGCACGTTCATGGCGTCGGACTTCTGCTCCGCACGCACCTGGACCACTGCGCCCAGCTCTTCGGCGAACAGCGCGCGCAGCGTCAGGTCGTTGCGGCGCGCCTCAACCTGCGAGGCCCAGTTCTTCGAGTCGCCCCAGTCGCTCGCATGTTCGCCCTCGGTGGCGAGGATGTCCAGGTTGACCGTCACGCCTGCATGGCCGGCGAAGGCCATCTCGCACAGCGTCGCATACAGGCCGCCGTCGGAGCGGTCATGGTAGGCAAGCAGCATCTGCTGGCGGTTCAGCTGCTGGATCGCACCGAAAAAGCCTTTCAGATCTTGCGCCGAATCGACGTCCGGTACCTCATTGCCGATCTGCTGCATCACCTGCGCCAGCGCGGAGGCGCCCATCCGGTTCCTGCCGCGACCGAGGTCGATGAAGATCAGCGCCGTGTCGCCTGCGTCCCTGCGCAGCTGCGGCGTCAGCGTGGCGCGTACATCCGTCACCGGTGCGAATGCGGATACGATCAGCGACACCGGCGACGTCACCGACTTGTCGCCCGCTTCGTCCTTCCATGTGGTACGCATCGACAGCGAATCCTTGCCGACCGGGATCGATAGCCCGAGCGCCGGGCACAGCTCCATGCCGACCGCCTTCACGGTATCGAACAGCGCCGCATCCTGCCCCGGCTGGCCGCAGGCGGCCATCCAGTTGGCTGACAGCTTGATGTCGGTGATGTCGTCGATGGCTGCTGCTGCGATGTTGGTCAGCGCCTCCCCGACGGCCATGCGGCCAGAGGCCGGCGCGTCGATTACGGCCAGCGGCGTGCGCTCGCCCATCGCCATGGCCTCGCCGAGATTGCCCTCGTGGCTCATCGTCGTCACTGCGCAATCAGCCACCGGCACCTGCCACGGGCCGACCATCTGGTCGCGCGCCGTATGGGCGCCAACCGAGCGGTCGCCGATCGTGATCAGGAACGACTTGTCGGCCACCGTCGGCAGCTTCAGCACGCGCTCACCGGCCTGCTCGAGCGTGATGCCGGTCAGGTCGATCGGCGTCGTCGCGCGCTGCTCGCGTTTCACGTCGCGATGCATCTTCGGCGGCTTGCCGAGCAGGACCTCCATCGGCATGTCGACCGGATAGTTGTCATGCTCGGGATCGAGCACGCGCAGCTGGCGCTCCTCGGTCGCGATACCGACCACCGCAAACGGGCAGCGCTCGCGCTCGCACATCTCGCGGAACAGCGGCAGGCTGGCCGGCGCGATGCCGAGCACGTAGCGCTCCTGCGACTCGTTGCTCCAGATTTCCTTCGGCGCGAGCCCGCTCTCCTCGAGCTGGATCTTGCGCAGGTCGAATACTGCGCCGCGACCGGCGTCGTTGGTCAGTTCCGGGAAAGCGTTCGACAGGCCGCCTGCGCCGACGTCATGAATCGACAGCACTGGGTTGTGCTCGCCCAGCGCCCAGCAGGCATTGATGACCTCCTGCGCGCGCCGCTCCATCTCGGGGTTGCCACGCTGGACAGAATCGAAATCGAGGTCGGCCGTGTTGGCGCCGGTCGCCATCGACGATGCCGCGCCGCCGCCCATGCCGATGCGCATGCCGGGCCCGCCGAGCTGGATCAGCAGGCTGCCGACCGGCAGAGCTTCCTTCTTCGTGTGCAGCGCGGAGATGTTGCCCATGCCGCCGGCGATCATGATCGGCTTGTGGTAGCCGATCACCGTGCCGCCGACATTCTGCTCGTAGGTGCGGAAATAACCGGCGAGATTGGGCCGGCCGAACTCGTTGTTGAACGCGGCGCCGCCGAGCGGGCCGTCGATCATGATCTGCAGCGGCGAGGCAATCCGTTCGGGCTTGCCGGTAATGGTCGAGTCGCCGTGGCCGCTGCGCAGCGCGACCGGCTGGTTGACGTCGCGCGCGTTTTCCCACGGCTGCACGGCGTGCGTGATCATCAGGTTCGAGACGGTAAAGCCCGTCAGGCCCGCTTTCGGCTTCGCGCCGCGGCCGGTCGCGCCCTCGTCGCGGATCTCGCCGCCGGCGCCGGTCGATGCGCCGGGATACGGCGAGATCGCAGTCGGATGGTTGTGCGTCTCGACTTTCATCAGGATGTGGGTCTGCTCCTGCGACGGCGCATACGACAGGCCGCGATCCGCGCGCGGGTAGAAGCGCATCACGTCCGCGCCCTCGATCACCGACGAGTTGTCGGAATACGCGACGATGGTCCCCCTCGGCTGCAGCTGGTGCGTGTTGCGGATCATCGCGAACAGCGAGCGGTCCTGTTTCTCGCCGTCGATGGTCCAGTCGGCGTTGAAGATCTTGTGCCGGCAGTGTTCGCTGTTGGCTTGCGCGAACATCATCAGCTCGACGTCGGTCGGGTTGCGGCCGGCCCGTGTGAACGCATCGTCCAGATAATCGATCTCGTCACCGGACAGCGCCAGGCCGAGTTCGGCATTGGCTGCCTCGAGCGCGGCGCGGCCGCCGCCGAGCAGGTCGATATGCGCCAGCGGCTGCGCCTCGAGCTCGGTGAAGAGCGCCTGCGCCTGCCGCGGATCGCGCACCACGGTTTCGGTCATGCGGTCGTGCAGCAGGGCCGCGACCGCGGCGGCCTTCGCGCCGTCGAGCGCCTTCGCCTTGCCCAGCAGACCGGATTTCATCTGCACAACGTAGATCACACCGCGTTCGATCCGGTGGATGTGCGCCATCCCGCAATTGCGCGCGATGTCGGTCGCCTTGCTGGCCCACGGCGAAATGGTGCCGAAGCGCGGAATGACGACGAACTGCTCGCCGTCGCCCTGGCCCTCGAAGGGCTCGCCGTAGGTCAGCAGCGCGGCGAGGCGGCTGCGGTCGTCGTCGGGCAGCGCGGCGCTGCTGTCGATGAAATGACAGTAGCGTCCGCTGATGCCGGTGATCGCAGGATCGATCGCTTTCAGTTGTGTTAACAGACGCTGGACACGGAAGGCAGACAGGGCGCTGGAGCCCGGCAGAATGAGCATGGCTGAGATGACGGTGTGCGGGACGGACGGCCGGCGCCGGGGCAAGCTCGCCGCAAGGTGAATCGGAGGCCTACATTATACCTTGCCTGTCCGTGCCGGCCCCCGTCACAGCGTCCGCTGCGGTGTCCATTCCAGCGCCCGTGCCAGCGCCTGCGCCGGGCCCCGGCTCTGGCCTGTGGCCGCTGCGTCCGGGCGTGGTATCGTTGGTCAACTATCAACCAATCCGCCTCAACGGCCGAAGCTGCATGGCCGAAGCTCGGCGGTCAGCCGACCGCGGCCCGATACCATGCCCATTTCCGACCTCGCTGACCAGAACCGCCGCGAACTCGTGCATGACAGCCTCGACCGGGCGCTGCAGTCCGAATCCGTGTTCACGCGCCTGTACCGGGACGAGGCGCTGGCAGCGGCCGCGCATGCCGACGTGATGCGCGTCTCCGGCCAGTCCGTCTCGCCGCTGGCCGGCTTGCCGGTATCGATCAAGGACTTGCTCGACGTGGCCGGCGAGACCACGCTGGCCGGCTCGGTCGTGCTCGAGGGCCGTCCGCCGGCAGCCGCCGATGCCCCGGTCGTGGCCCGCTTGCGCGCGGCGGGCGCGGCCGTCGTCGGCAAGACCAACATGACCGAGTTCGCGTTTTCCGGCGTCGGCATCAACCCGCATTACGGCACGCCCGCCAATCCGGTCGATCCGGCACGCATCCCGGGCGGCTCGTCCTCCGGCGCGGGCGTATCCGTGGCCGCCGGCCTGTGCGTCGCCGCCATCGGATCCGACACCGGCGGCTCGATCCGCATTCCGGCGGCGCTCTGCGGCCTGGCCGGCTTCAAGCCGACGATGCGGCGGATGCCGACCGCCGGCACGGTCCCCCTGTCGCCCACGCTCGACACCCTCGGCCCGATTGCCGGCTGTGTCGCGGACTGCCTGATCGTCGACAGCATCATCGCGGATCAACCGCTGTCGCCGCCGGCGCTCGCACTCGACGGACTGCGGTTCGCCGTGCCGGAAGACGTGGTGATGGATGACATCGACGACCATGTGGCCAAGGCCTTTACGGCCACCCTGTCAAAGCTGTCGGCCGCCGGTGCCGAGATCATCGAAGTGCCGATGAGGATGCTGGCCGATGCTCGCGAGATCAATCGCTTCTCGCCGATCGAGTCCTATGCGTGGCACCGGTCGCTGCTGGCGGCCGCGGAAATGCGCTATGACCACCGGGTGGCGCAGCGCATCCGGCTTGGTGAAGGCAGCACGGCTGAGGATTTGCGCCGTCTGCGCGCCGCGCGCGGCGAATGGATCACACAGGTCGAGCGCGCACTGCGCGGTTTCGATGCGATGCTGATGCCGACCGTGCCCATTGTTGCGCCGCGCACCGAAGCTCTGCTGGCCTCGGACGAGGCCTTCTTCGAGGCCAACCGCCTGCTGCTGCGCAATCCGTCACTCATCAACCTGCTAGACGGCTGCGCACTGTCGCTGCCCTGCCATCGAGATGGCGACCTGCCCGTCGGGCTGAGCGTGGCAGGCCCGGCCATGACCGATGCCCGGGTGATGGCCATCGGGATGGCGGTAGAACACCTGCTTGCCCATTGATCATCAGGGCGCTTCGGTTTCCCGCTTGAAGACTAAATTCTCGACGTCTTTGCCGTAGCGATCGCCCATCCCGTACGGATGCTTTTTCAGGTCGCGATCGGGAATCATCGCCACCACGGTGTGGTAGCCGAGCGCCAGCACGAATTCCGCGACCTTTTCTGCCTGCCAGACGTCTTCGATAGGAATCCGCGCCGAGCCGTAATTGACATAGACCTTGCCCGCATCATCAAGATCGAAAAAAATTTCTCCGGCAGCCGCTCCGCGGTCCACCAGGATGGAGTGCGTGATGATGCCGCGCGAACTGGCCTTGCAAGGCGTCATTTCGCGCGCGATGTGCATCCCTCGGTGGTCGAGGGCATACAGGTACTTGAAGTTGCGGTTGCCGTAGGCGCCGCGAACCACCCTGTCGAAACGCCCCTGGTACGAATACACCCCCGGACGGCGCGTCTGGCGTTCCGAATCGATAGCATCGGGATTGACGTCGATGGGGTTGCAGTTCGACACCGGTCGACACTCGCCTATCCCCCACAAGGGGCCGAGGCCGGTGGGTGCCGGATAGTCGTGATACTTGAGCGACTCGAGCCTGCGATTCGGGACTAAGATCGTCCGCCATGGTTCGGCCAGCGTCGTGTCGGTTGCGCGCGGGTTGCGGTCGAGTGTGGAGAGGTCGATCTGCATCGCTTTCTGCCGCTCAAGCGCCCATTGCACCCGGAACTCGTGCATCGGGTCGGAGGTCGTGGCCGTACCCCGGAGCGCGACGCGCGGGATCGCGCGGTGTGCGGCACGGCTTCCATGAACAGCCGCTGCATGGCGGACGCCATGGCTCTGGGTGAACGAAGATGCTCTCAACATGATGACTTCCTCCCTGTCTCGGATGGCCTGGATCGGTTCAGCCTCGCACCTGCTCGGAGTGCGTTGCCGGTTTCTCTTTTTGCAATTGCCATGCCAACACTGGCGGGTTTGTCGGGTTTGAGCCCTCGGTGCAAGCAGGGTGAGAGTGTTGCGCGCCGTGAACTAAACCGTCCTAGGAATTCTCCTCACCGCACTAAGCCGAGACGCTGGATTGGTGCACGCACCGCATCGATGCGCGATCATCGAAGCTGATTGTTCAAACAACTGTTTGCGGATACCCTATGCGGGATTTCTTCAATCCCGCAGGCATAGACCTGCTCCATGGCTGCGGCAGGCCGGCCATGAGGTTTTCAAGTTCTGGAGTCCCATGCGTGTAGCTGTGATCGGCGGCGGTGTCGTCGGGGTGTGCACTGCCTATTACCTCGCTGAAGCAGGACATGAGGTGGCCGTCGTCGAGCGCTATGGCAACGTCGCCCAGGAGGCCAGTTTCGGCAACTTGGATCTGATGGGCCCGGCCGCATTGCGTCCGTGGTCGATGCCGGGCACGCCGGGACGCGTGCTGTCGATGCTGTTCCGCACCGAATCCCTGATGGCCTTCAGCGCGCGCTTCGAGCCGGCCATGTGGCGCTGGCTGCGACGCGCCATCGGCGAGAGCGCGACCGACCGTTTTCGGCAGAACCAGCAACGGCTGCAGCGCCTCGCGCTGTTCAGCCAGGAACTGATGCAGCATCTGGTGCAGAAGCAGGAGCTGGATTTCCAGCAGCGCAGCGGCGTGATGACAATCTTCCGCAGCAAGAAGGACCAGGAACTGGCGCAGCCGCTGATGGAGGCGCTGGGCGAGGCCGGCTCGCGCAACGAATTGCTCGACGCCGAAGCCGCGCGCCAGCTCGAGCCCGCGCTGTCGTCCGACACGCCTTTCCATTCGGCGATGTTCATGCCCGATGACTGGGCCGGCAACTGCCCGCTGTTCGTGCGGCAATTGCGCACCCTCGCGCAGGATCGCGGGGTGGAGTTCCATTTCAATTGCGATGTCGAGGCCGTGCAGGCCGAACTGGGCGGCGTCAGCCTGCGCGTCGCCGGCCAGTCGATCGACGCGGATGCCGTAGTCATCGCCGCCGGCGCCGGCAGCGGCCGCCTGCTGAAAAGTGCCGGCGTATCGGTGCCGATGTACCCGGTCAAGGTCTATTCGGCATCGACCGCGATCCAGGAATACGAACTGGCGCCGCAGGTGGCCGTGTTCGATGACACCTACCGCATCGCCCTGACCCGGCTCGGCAAGCGCATCCGCGTTGCTGGCTGCGCCGAACTTGGCTCGTCGAATTTCGATCTCCATCCGAAAGCCGTCGACACCCTGGTCAAGGTGGCCGACGACTGGTTCCCGAGCGCGGCGAACTACCGGACGGCCAGCTTCTGGTGCGGACCGGTCGCCATGCTGCCCGAGGGCGTGCCGCTGATCGGCCCGACCCGGCATGCCAACGTTTTCGTCAATGCCGGCCACGGCGCCGCCGCCTGGGGCATGGCCGCCGGCTGCGGCAAGCTGGTGGCCGACGTGATCTCGGGCCGGCGCCCGGAAATCGATATCGACGGCCTGACCCTGTCCCGCCATGGCGACCGCGTGCGCTGAGACGCGCCCCCTGTACAGCATCGTGCAGCTGCGTGCCGTCGAACAGACGGCCATGGCTACCCT
This sequence comes from Burkholderiaceae bacterium, assembly GCA_023653025.1. Classification (GTDB taxonomy): domain Bacteria; phylum Pseudomonadota; class Gammaproteobacteria; order Burkholderiales; family Burkholderiaceae_D; genus Pernthalerella. Next base: position 24,899 of record JAMNXS010000012.1, on the reverse strand, counting down.
ACCGCCCGGCACGCTGATGCAGCGCGCCGGCGCCGTCACCGCCTCCGCGGCCGCGCGCATGTTTGCCGGCTGCGGCTCGAGCGCACCGGTGCTGGTGCTGGCCGGCCCCGGCAACAACGGCGGCGACGCGCTCGAAGCGGCTGCCCAGCTGGCACTGCAGCGTATTCCGGTGCGGGTCTGGATGCCTGCCGACGCACACCGTTTGCCTGCCGATGCGCGCAGCGCGCACGCGCGCGCCTTGGAACAGGGCGTCGTATTCGTCGCCGAGGCCGAGCTCGGGCAGCCGTGGTCGATCGCGATCGACGGCCTGTTCGGCATCGGCCTTGCGCGCGCCATCGCCGCGCCCGTGGCCGGCGTGATCGATGCGCTGAACCGGCGCGACCTGCCGGTGCTGGCGATCGATGTGCCAAGCGGGCTCGACGCCGACACCGGTGCGCTGGCCGGCGGCGGCACCGCGCTGCGCGTGCGGCAGACCGTCACCTTCATCGGCGACAAGCCCGGGCTGCATACCGGCCACGGCCGCGATTGCGCAGGCAGCGTCGTCGTCGAAAGGCTGGGCGTCGATGCCGCGCTGTTCCCGCCGCCCGTGGCCGAACTGAACACCCCCGGCCATTTCCCCGGCGCCTTCGCCGCACGCCGGCATGCATCGCACAAGGGCAGCTTCGGCGACGTCACGATCATCGGCGGCGCAGACGGTATGGGCGGCGCAGTGCTTCTTGCGGCACGCACGGCGGCGCTGGCCGGCGCGGGCCGCGTCTTTGCCGCCTTCGCCGGCGTCGTGCCGGCCTTCGATCCCGTCCATCCGGAACTGATGTGCCGCGCTGCGCAGGGCGTCGCGCTCGGTAGTGGCGCAGCGGTCGCCGGCCCCGGTCTCGGCCGGTCGCGCACGGCAGTCGATCTGGTCGCACGCACGCTCGGCTGCGCGTTGCCGCTGGTGCTCGACGCGGACGCGCTGAACTTGCTGGCCGAGGAGCCGGCGCTGCAGGCACGCCTTGCGCAACGCCGCGCGCCCGCTCTGCTGACCCCGCACCCGCTGGAGGCCGCGCGACTGCTGGGCTGCGACGCGGCAGGCGTGCAGGCCGACCGCCTGCGCGCAGCATCGGGCATCGCGCAGCGCTTCGGCGCGACGGTGATTCTGAAGGGCTCGGGTTCTGTCATTGCGGCGCCCGACGGGTGCTGCGCGATCAACACGACCGGCAATCCGGCGCTGGCCACGGCCGGCAGCGGCGACGTGCTGTCCGGCCTGTGCGGAGCACTGCTCGCGCGCGGCCTGCCAGTGCGGGAGGCCGCGCTGGCCGCGGTATGGCTACATGGCGCGGCGGCCGATGCGATGGTCGACGACGGCATCGGCCCGGTCGGCGCGACGGCCGGCGAGCTGCCGGCCTACATCCGCCGCCAGCTCAACCGGCGGCCGTGACGCGACGCGCCATCAGGCTGCACCAGCGTTCCGCAAATTTCAGATCGGTGACGCAGCTCGCATAATCGGTCAGCGTTCGCGCCGCGCGCTCAAGCAGCTGAATGTCGGCTTCATGCTGACGCGCGACATGCGGATCTTCGAGGAAGAGCGTGCGCCGGCACTGGCGATCGAGGATCAGTTCGGCGATCTGTGCGTCGCCGCCCAGCGGGCCGGAGCGCAGCGGACGCACCCAGTGGCGCCCGGCCGCCTCGCCCTTGATCCGCATCGCCAGACCGTTTAGCAGCCCGCCGGTGGTGCCGGTCGCGTAGCGGGTACCGAAACGGTCGAACAGCGCGAAATGCTTTTCGACGAGCGCCAGCATCTGCCCTTTTAGCGCATCATGCGCGATCAGCGCGATGCTGTCGCCCTGCAGGTCGAAGAGCGGATCGAGCGCCGGATCCGGCGCTGCGCCGGCTGCCATGGCCTCGAGCTCGAACCATTCGCGCGCGCCGGCCAGCGTCGACAGGAAAGGCTTGCCGTGAATGATGCACTGGCGCTTCAGTGCGACGGCTTCCGGAAACGTCGACGAGGGATCGACCGGGTCGATCAGGTAGATCACCGCATCCAGCCGCCGCGCCGGATCGTCAACCACCACCCGCGACACGAGCCGCATCAGGCCGCCCTCACGGCCATACGGAAAGCGCTGCAGCCGGTGGTAGCCGTCGAGCAGCCCCTGTTGCTCGATCGCGTCCAGCGTGCGACCGACGACCACCAATTCCGGTTCCAGATGCTCGACGATGGCTCGGCGGGATTCCCGCAGCAGGCGCGCGAGCGCCGAGCCGGGGCCGTCGATGTGCAGCCGGTTGGCCGCCAGGCCGATGCGGTAGCCGGCACCGCCCGTCATGCGCCTGCCTCGACGATGCGGCCGGCATGCAGCGTGATGCGGCGCTCGCACAGCGCCGCGATCGCGGGATCGTGCGTGACCAGCACCAGCGTCGAACCCTGCTCGCGATTGAGCCGGAACATCAAATCGATCACGGCCTCGCCGGTGGCAGCATCCAGACTGCCGGTCGGCTCGTCGGCCAGCAGCAGCGGCGGCTCGGTGACGAAGGCGCGGGCCAGCGCCACGCGCTGCTGCTCGCCGCCGGAAAGAAATTTCGGATAGTGCCGCAGCCGCTGCCCGAGCCCGACGCGCTCGAGCATCGCCTTGGCCCTGGCGGCGGCGCCGGCGTCGCCGCGCAACTCGAGCGGCAGCATCACGTTCTCGAGCGCGGTCAGGTGCGCGAGCAGCTGGAACGACTGGAATACGAAGCCGAGCTTGTCCTTGCGCAGGCCGGCGCGCCCGTCCTCGTCGAGCGCAAACAAATCGACGCCATCGATGCGCACGCTGCCGGCGCTCGGCGTGTCGAGGCCGGCGAGCAGGCCGAGCAGCGTGGATTTTCCCGAGCCCGACGCGCCGACCAGAGCCAGCGTCGCCCCTGCCTGCACGGTAAAATGTATATCCGACAGGATGACCAGTTCGCCGCTGGCGTCCGCCACTGTTTTGCCGAGTCCCGCGACGTCGATCGCCGGTATTCCTGGGGAGTTTTCTTGCATGCAGGGTCTGTGGATGAGGGTTCTCCAGCTGGTGTTGCCATGGTGCCTGATGCTGGCCGCATTGCCGGCGTATTCTGCATCAAAAAACCTGCTCGTGCTCGGTGACAGCCTGTCGGCCGAGTACGGTCTGGCACGCGGCAGCGGCTGGGTCAGTCTGATGCAGCAGCGGATCGCCGAAGAAAAACTCGATGCGGCCGTCGTCAATGCCAGCATCAGCGGCGAGACCACATCCGGCGGGCGCACGCGCCTGCCGGCGCTGATGCGGCAGCACAAGCCGGCCGTGCTGATCCTCGAACTCGGCGGCAACGATGGCCTGCGCGGCCTGTCGCTGGCCGCAACGCAGGCCAACCTGCGCGAGATGATCCGGGAAGCGACGGCCGGCGGCGCGCGCGTGCTGCTGGTCGGCATGCAGGTGCCGCCGAACTACGGCCCGGACTACAGCAAGCGTTTTGCCGCCATGTACCAGGGCCTCGCACGCGAGCGCGGCGTGAAGCTGGTGCCCTTCCTGCTCGCCGGCCTCGAGGATACCGACAGGTTTTTCCAGCCGGACCGCATCCACCCCAACCAGCGCGCGCAAGCCGTCATGCTCGACAATGTGTGGCCCGTGCTCAAGCCGCTGCTGAAGTAGAAGAACACCGATGAAATACCCCGCGCTGCTGGCCGCAGACGATGTCCTCGCCCGCCTTCATGAATTCGACGCGATCATCGACGCGCGCTCGCCGTCCGAGTTCGCGCTCGACCATATTCCGGGCGCCATCAATTGCCCGGTGCTCGATGACGACGAGCGCGCGCAGGTCGGCACGATCGACAAGCAGCAGAGTCCGTTCGATGCCCGCAAGCTCGGCGCCGCGCTGGTCGCGCGCAACATCGCACGCCACATCGACGAACATTTCCGGGACAGGCCGAAAGACTGGAAGCCGCTCGTCTATTGCTGGCGCGGCGGCAACCGCAGCGGCTCGCTGGCCCACGTATTGGCCCGCATCGGCTGGCCGGCGATCCAGCTCGACGGCGGATACAAAGCGTATCGGCGCTGCGTGTCCGCCGCGCTGGAGAAGCTGCCGCTCGACCTGCGCTTTCGCGCCATCTGCGGCACGACCGGCAGCGGCAAGAGCCGCCTGCTCGGCCATCTTGCGGCCGCGGGCGCGCAGGTGCTGGATCTGGAGCGCCTCGCTGCGCACCGCGGCTCCGTGCTGGGCGGCTTGCCCGCCGAGCCGCAGCCCACGCAGAAAATGTTCGAAAGCCGGCTGTGGGATGCGCTGCGCGGCTTTTCGCCGGCGCGCGTCGTGTATGTCGAGTCGGAGAGCAAGAAGATCGGCGACCTGCGGGTGCCCGAGGCGCTGATGCAGCAGATGCGCGCGTCGCCATGCGTGCGGATGCAGATCGCGACCGCCGATCGCGTCAGGCTGCTGATCGACGACTATCCGCATCTGGTCGACGATACCGTCCTGCTCGGACAGCAGTTGTCGCATCTCGTCCCGCTGCACGGACACCAGAAGATCGACAGCTGGAACGCGCTGGCGCAAGCTGGCAACGCGGCGGCGCTGGTCGAGGCGCTGCTGGTCGAGCATTACGATCCGGCCTACCTGCGGTCGATCGAGCGCAATTTCATTGAGTATCGCGATGCGCGCGTGCTGGCGATGGCCGGCATCGCAGGCAGCGATTTCGATGCCGCCGCACGGGCGCTGATCGGCGAGGAAGAGACCCGCGCCGATCCGACGCCGGATCCGGCCGTCGAGCGCCCGACCCCAGAGGCGCACGAGGCGCCCGGCTGAGGGCTGAGGAGGGCTGAAGGTTGAGGGCTGAAGGTTGAGGCCTGAGACTGCGGCGGCGTCGCCTTACTGGCGGGCCGGGGCGTCTGCCGCCGGGGCCTTGGCCGTCGATGCGGCTTTCAGAATCTCCGCCTTCGCACGCTTCTTGACCACACCAAGATAGGCGGCCATCTCCTGCGCGGACAGGAATTCATTCACCTGGTCCTGCTCGGCTTTCAGCGACTCGACGTCGGCGACCTGGTTGTCGACCGAGTTGATGCGGTAGATGCTGTAGCCACGGCCCGCGATCGGCACGCCGACATAGGCCGGCAACTGGGTCGCGTCGGCCTTCATCACCGCTGCTACGACCGGGCCGGCCGCGCCGTTGAAGTTGGTGCGCGATACCGAGCGCGTGGCGCCAAACTCGGCGCTGCCGCCGGCCTTCAGCTCGGCCAGCTTCTTCTCGCCGGCGGCTTTCGCCAGTTTCTCGGCCTCGATCGCCACCACGCGCTCCTCGATCTGTGCGCGCACTTCGGACAGCGGCTTTTGCGACGCCGGCTTGTGCTCGACGACATGGCCGGCGATATAGATGCCGGAGCCAACCTCGACCGCCTCGGTATTGCGCTTGTTCTTCAGCGCATCGTCGGCGAACAGCGCCGACAGGAACTTCGGCTGGTTGTAGGCCGCCGCGCGCGGCAGCGCCGGGTTCGGCTGGCGCGTCAGCCCGCTGACGGTGTCGATCTTCAGGCCAAGCTTGTCGGCCACCGGCTTCAGGCTGTCGGGCTGCTCGTAGACCATGTTGGAAAAGGTCTCGACCATCGACGCGAATTTCTTGCCGGCTTCGGTGCGGCGGATCTCTTCCTCGATGTTCGTCTTCACCTCGGCCAGCGGACGGGTCGATGCCGGCCTGATCGCCGTGACCTTGATGATGTGGAAGCCGAAGTCGGATTCGACCACGCCGCTGATCTCGCCTTCCTTCAGTGCGTAGGCCGTGTCTTCGAACGGCTTGACCATCATCCCCTTGCCGAAGAAGTCGAGGTCGCCGCCGCGCTCGGCCGAGCCGGGATCGTCGGAGTTCGCCTTCGCGACCTTGGCGAAGTCGTTCGGGTTCTTCCTGACTTCTGCCAGCAGTTTCTCGGCCTTCGCCTTCGCAGCGGCCTTTTCGGCTGCCGGCGCGTCCTTGGCTGCCTTGACGAGGATGTGGCTGGCGCGGCGCTGCTCGTCGCTCTTGTAACGCGCGGCATTCTGCTCGTAATACTTCCTGATGTCCTCATCAGTGACCGTGACCTGCTGCTCGATGACCGGGGCGGCCAGCACGACGAACTCGGCCTTCACCATGTCGGGTATCGCGAACTCGGCGGCGTTCTTGTCATAGAAGGCTTGCAGCATCTCGTCGGTGACCTTGACCTGCGGCTTGAACTCCTGCACGGTCAGCGCCAGCTCCTGGATCTCGCGCTTCTGCTGGTTCAGCACCGCGATGCGTTCGGCCACCGACTTCGGCGCGAAGGCACTGGTCTGGATCGCGGCATTGACCTGCTGCATCGCGAGGTCGTGGCGCAGGCTGGCCTCGAATTTTTCCGGCGTCAGGTTCTGCGCCGCCAGCAATTGCTCGTAGCGGGCCTTGTCGAAATTGCCCTTGTCGTCGGTCAGGCCGGGAATGCTCAGGATGGTCTTGCGGATCGCTTCGTCGGAAACGGTCAGATGATTGTCGGCGACGTTTTTCGACAGCGACTTCTGCGCGATGAGGTTCTCGAGTGCGCCCATCTTTGCTTCCGGCGTGTCGAACATCGCGGGATTGAATTGGTCGCCGAACATCTGCTTCATGCGCTCGAGCTGGCGTGCCTGTGCGGCATCCCATTCGCGCTGCGTGATCTCCTGGCCGGCGACCTTGGCCACGGCCTGGTCGCGATCGCCCATGCTCATGTAGCTCTCGAGGCCGAAGAAGGCGAACGACGGGAAGATGATCAGCAGCAGCAGCAACTGCATCAGCCTGCGGTGGGTGCGGATAAATTCAAGCATGGTGCTCTCGCGTCTCCAGCCCTCGACGGGCTTTGTTGTGGTGGTCCGTGCGACCGGCGTAAAAAAAGGCGAACGCAGGGTTCGCCTTTCTCGTTTTCTGGCGGAGCGGACGGGGCTCGAACCCGCGACCCCCGGCGTGACAGGCCGGTATTCTAACCAACTGAACTACCGCTCCACATGCTGCACTGAACGCGCCTTGCGGCTCGCCCTGCAGGCTGGTTTGTTGGTGGGTGCTGAGAGGCTCGAACTCCCGACCTACGCCTTGTAAGGGCGCCGCTCTACCAACTGAGCTAAGCACCCGCCGAAACGCGTTGCTGCCATTTCGTGCCAGCCAGCCTGTTCCGGCGTGTGTCACCGCGCCGGAAAAACCGCTAGTTTAAAGCATCTTTGAGTGCTTTGCCAGGCTTAAATTTCGGCACTTTCGATGCGGCGATCGTGATTTCCTCGCGCGTGCGCGGATTGCGGCCGACACGTTCGGCGCGCTCGCTGACGGAGAAGGTACCGAAACCTGCCAGGGTGACCGAGCCGTCCTGCTTCAGGGTCGCGGTGACCGCATCGATCACGGCTTCCAGAGCGCGGCTGGCGGAGGCCTTCGAGATATCCGCCGCCTTGGCGATTTCATCAATCAGTTCAGTTTTGTTCACTGACATTCCCCTCGGAGATGTTGTTGGGTTTTTTCTGCAATGGTCGCGCAGCACGAGGCGCCTGTTATGTTGTTGGATGGCGCATGCCTGCAGCGAGCGGGTATTAGACTAGCGACCCGCATTCAGTGTCAAGAAATTTACCGATCGTCATCGCGCGCATCGCCTGCCGATACCCGACGCATGACCACCGACGAGGAATCACGCAGGAAAGTAAAAATTTTGGCATCGAAAAAAAAGCGTCCGCAAGGACGCTTTTTTTCACCGCAACAGGCAGTTCAGTGCTTGATCAGCGCCGGCTCCGGCTTGGCATCGGCTGCTGCCTTCGCAGCCTCCGGCGCCGTCTCGTCGTCGGCCAGCGGCACCGGCTTGCGCTCAAGCGCGATGTCGAGCACCTTGTCGATCCAGCGCACCGGCACGATCTCGAGCGCGCCCTTGACGTTGGTCGGGATTTCGGCGAGATCCTTCACGTTCTGCTCGGGGATCAGCACCGTCTTGATCCCGCCGCGCATCGCCGCCAGCAGTTTTTCCTTCAGCCCGCCGATCGGCAGCACCTCGCCGCGCAGCGTGATCTCGCCCGTCATCGCCACGTCCGCGCGGACCGGAATGCCGGTAAAGATCGACACCAGCGCTGTCGTCATCGCGATACCGGCTGACGGGCCGTCTTTCGGCGTAGCGCCCTCCGGCACGTGGATGTGGATGTCGGACTTATCGAACACGTCGCTGTTGATGCCCAGCAGGCGCGCGCGGCTGCGCACCACGGTGCGCGCGGCCTCGATCGACTCCTTCATCACGTCGCCCAGCGTTCCGGTGCGGATCGTGTTGCCCTTGCCCGGCATGTTCATCGCCTCGATTGTCAGCAGATCGCCGCCGACCTCGGTCCATGCCAGCCCAACCACCTGGCCGATCTGGTTTTCCTTCTCCGCCACGCCGAAATCATAGCGGCGCACGCCGAGGAACTTGTCGAGGTTGCGCCCGGTGACGGTGACTTTCTTCTCGGCGCCCTTGAGCAGCAGCATCTTGACCACCTTGCGGCAGATCTTCGACACCTCGCGATCGAGCGAACGGACGCCGGCCTCGCGCGTGTAATAGCGGATGATGTCGCGGATCGCGGACTCGGCGATGCCGATCTCGCTCTCCTTCAGGCCGTTGTTCTTGATCTGCTTCGGCAGCAGGTAGCGCTGCGCGATGTTCAGCTTTTCGTCCTCGGTGTAGCCGGACAGCCGGATCACTTCCATCCGGTCCAGCAGCGCCGGCGGGATGTTGAAGCTGTTCGAGGTCGCGACGAACATCACGTCCGACAGGTCGAAGTCGACCTCGACATAGTGGTCGCCGAAGGTATGGTTCTGCTCGGGGTCGAGCACCTCGAGCAGCGCCGAGGCCGGATCGCCGCGGAAGTCCTGGCCGAGCTTGTCGATCTCGTCGAGCAGGAACAGCGGGTTGCGCACGCCGGTCTTCGACAGGCTCTGCAGGATCTTGCCCGGCATCGAACCGATGTAGGTGCGGCGATGGCCCCGGATCTCGGCCTCGTCGCGCACGCCGCCCAGCGCCATGCGGACGAACTTGCGGTTCGTCGCACGCGCGATCGATTGGCCGAGCGAGGTCTTGCCGACGCCCGGCGGGCCGACGAAGCACAGGATCGGCGCCTTCACTTTGTCCACGCGCTGCTGGACGGCGAGATACTCGAGGATGCGCTCCTTGATCTTGTCGAGCCCGTAGTGATCGTCCTCGAGCACTTTCTCAGCGTGCGCGAGGTCGTTGTTGACCTTCGACTTCTTCTTCCACGGCAGCCCGATCAGCACATCGATGTAGTTGCGCACGACGGTAGCCTCGGCCGACATCGGCGACATCAGCTTGAGCTTCTTCAGTTCGCCTTGCGCTTTCTCGCGCGCTTCCTTCGGCATCTTGGCCGCGATGATCTTCTTCTCGAGCTCTTCGAGGTCGGCGCCCTCCTCGCCCTCGCCGAGTTCCTTCTGGATCGCCTTGACCTGCTCGTTCAGATAATACTCGCGCTGCGATTTCTCCATCTGGCGCTTAACGCGGCCGCGGATGCGCTTCTCGACCTGCAGGATGTCGAGTTCGGCCTCGAGCTGGCCGAGCAAATGCTCATGGCGCTTGGAGACATTCGAGATCTCGAGGATCACCTGCTTCTGCTCGAGCTTCAGCGGCAGGTGCGCGGCGATGGTGTCGGCCAGGCGGCCGGCGTCGTCGATGCCGGCCAGCGAGGTCAGGATCTCCGGCGGAATCTTCTTGTTCAGCTTCACGTATTGGTCGAACTGCTGGACGATGGCGCGGCGCATTGCCTCGACCTCGGCCTCGTCACCCGGCTCGGACTCCACCGGCGACAGGTCGGCCATGAAGTGGGTGTCGGATTCGGTGATCTGATGGATGCGGGCGCGCTGGGCGCCCTCGACCAGCACCTTGACGGTGCCGTCCGGCAGCTTCAGCATTTGCAGGATGTTGGCGATGCAGCCGATCTCGTAGATGTCTTCCGCGGCCGGCTCGTCCTTGGCCGCAGCCTTCTGTGCGGCCAGCATGATGCTCTTGCCCTGCTCCATCGCCGCTTCGAGCGCCTTGATCGATTTCGGGCGACCAACGAACAGCGGGATGACCATGTGCGGGAAGACTACGACGTCCCGCAGCGGGAGCAGCGGCAGCTGTGTGGGTTCGGAAAACTGTGATGTCATCGTCATGGCGAGCCTTTTGTAAATACCTTTGATGCATGTTGGCATGAAAGACCGGAACACAAGTCCTCTGCACAACAAATTTACACCCGGAACACGCGTTCGATCACAAGAACTGGCATACCGAGCGTGGCCAATTCACCGGAAGTGCGGCTGAAATGGCGGTTTGCTACGATTTTCTGGGGACAAAGAACGAAAAAAGCCACGCGAGACGACATTCCCGGTGGCTCTTCAATGGAAGCCTGTGCTGAACAGTGGATTCGATTGTACTTCGTTTGTTCAAAACCCGCCCGGATAAGCTCGTTTTCGGGCTGTTTTTTGATCGATCCGCAGGTTTCCAGCCGAAATGCCGCAAAAAAACAAGGGGCGCACGGCCCCCACGACTACTTAGCGCCGGACACCTTCGGCTGTTCGTGATAGATCAGCAGCGGCTTTGCGCCGTTGGTGATCGTGTTCTCGTCGATGACCACCTTCGCGACATTCTGCTGGTTCGGCAGTTCGAACATCACGTCCATCAGCGCATGCTCGACAATCGAGCGCAGGCCGCGGGCACCGGTCTTGCGGGCCAGCGCCTTTCTTGCGATGGCGTGCAGCGCGGCCGGGCGCACCTCGAGTTCGGCCCCTTCCATCTCGAGCAGCTTCGTATACTGCTTGATCAGCGCGTTCTTCGGCTCGATCAGGATCTGGATCAGCGCCTCTTCGGTCAGTTCGGCCAGCGTGGCCACCACGGGCAGGCGGCCCACCAGTTCGGGGATCAGGCCGAACTTGATCAGGTCTTCCGGCTCGACGGCCTGCATCTTCTGGCTGTCCGCGCCCTCGCTCTTGCTCTTGACGATGGCCGAAAAGCCGATGCCGCCCTTCTCCGAGCGGTCGGCGATGATTTTCGCGAGGCCGTCGAAGGCGCCGCCGCAGATGAACAGGATGTTGGTCGTGTCGATCTGCACGAAATCCTGGTTCGGATGCTTGCGTCCGCCCTGCGGCGGCACCGAAGCCATCGTGCCCTCGACCAGCTTCAGCAGGGCCTGCTGCACACCCTCGCCAGATACGTCGCGCGTGATCGACGGGTTGTCCGACTTGCGCGAGATCTTGTCGATCTCGTCGATGTAGACGATGCCCTTTTGCGCCTTCTCGACTTCGTAATTGCAATTCTGCAGCAGCTTCTGGATGATGTTCTCGACATCCTCGCCGACGTAGCCGGCTTCCGTCAGCGTGGTTGCATCAGCGATCACGAAAGGCACGTTCAGCATACGCGCCAGCGTCTGCGCCAGCAGCGTCTTGCCGGAGCCGGTCGGCCCGATCAGCAGAATGTTGCTCTTGGCGAGTTCGACCTCATCCTTCTTGCCGAGGTGGCGCAGGCGCTTGTAGTGGTTGTAGACGGCCACCGACAGGGTGCGCTTGGCGGCCTGCTGTCCGATCACGTACTGGCCGAGCAGGTCGAAGATCTCCTGCGGGGTGGGAAGGTCCGAGCGCGGGGTGACGGTCTCGACGGCGGACGCTTCGTCGCGAATGATGTCGTTGCAGAGGTCGATGCACTCGTCGCAGATGAATACCGACGGGCCGGCAATCAGCTTTTTGACCTCGTGCTGGCTCTTGCCGCAAAACGAGCAGTAGAGCAACTTTTCGCCGCTGGAGGATTTCTTGTCGGACATGGACTGGCTGGTTGGAGAAAGGTGAAAACGATCTTACCTGCGATTCGAACATCCGTCACGCTGGCCGGCAACAGGCTTGCCGGCGCTCTGATTGCAAATTTGCAATCCGATAGCCGGCCAGATGTTGGCTGATGTCAATGATACGGCGTTAGCTGCGGTGGGTCAGCACCTTGTCGATCATCCCGTATTCGGCTGCCTGCTCGGCCGACATGAAGTTGTCGCGGTCGGTGTCTTTCGCGATCTGCTCGATGCTCTGGCCGGTCTTTTCGGCCAGGATCGTGTTCAGGCGTTCGCGCAGGTACAGGATCTCGCGTGCCTGGATCTCGATGTCGGCCGCTTGACCCTGCGCGCCGCCAAGCGGTTGGTGGATCATGATGCGCGAATTCGGCAGCGAGAAGCGTTTGCCCTTCGCGCCGGCGGCCAGCAGGAAGGCGCCCATCGAGGCTGCAAGGCCGGTGCACAGTGTTGATACGTCCGGCTTGATAAACTGCATCGTGTCGTAGATCGCCAAGCCGGCCGACACCGATCCGCCGGGCGAATTGATGTACAGCGAAATATCCTTGTCCGGATTCTCGCTCTCGAGGAACAGCATCTGCGCCACGACCAGATTGGCCGTGTGGTCGTTCACGGGTCCGACCAGGAAAATGACCCGCTCCTTCAGCAGGCGCGAATAGATGTCGTACGCGCGTTCGCCACGACCGCTTTGCTCGATCACCATCGGCACCATGCCGAGCATCTCGGTGTCGAGGGCGGATTTGCGGAAGATGTCAGTCATTGTGTTTCCCGTTCGAATGTTCAGTGAAGGAAGCCGGAATGAATACGGCCGCAAGCTGGTAGTGTAACCAAACTTGCGGCCGGACTTCAGCGCGGCATGAAGCAGGTTTGCCGTCAGCCCTGGTTGCCCATCAGTTCATCGAACGACACCGGCTTCTCGGTGACCTTGGCCTTCGAGAGAACGAAGTTGACGACATTCTCTTCCAGCACCAGCGCCTCGACCTCGGCCAGCCGGTTGCGGTCTGAAAAGTAGTACTTGACGACCTGCTGCGGATCTTCGTAGGCCTTCGCGAAATCATCGACATGGGCCTTGATCTGGTTGGCCGTGGCCTGCAGCGCGTTGGCCTTGACCATCTCGGACAGGATAAGGCCAAGGCGGACGCGACGATCAGCCTGAGCGGTGAACAGGTCGGCCGGGAAAGGCATGTCCTTCACGTCCATGCCACGCTGGCGCATGTCCTGGCGTGTCATGTCCGCGAGGCGCTCGGCGTCTTGCTCCAGCAGCGCTTTCGGCACGTCCAGCTCGGCGACTTTGATCAGCGCATCCATCACGCTCGCCTTGGTACGTGCTTTGACCCGGTTGCCGACCTCGCGTTCGAGGTTGGCGCGAATGTCGTCGCGCATTTTGTTGAGGTCGCCGTCGGCCACGCCCAGGCTCTTCGCGAACTCCGCGTCCACTTCAGGCAGGTGCGCCCACTCGACGCCCTTGACGGTGATAGTGAATTCGGCCGTCTTGCCGGCCACATCCTTGCCGTGATAATCGGCCGGAAACGACAGCGGGAAAGTTCTCGATTCGCCGGCCTTCAGGCCGCGCGTCGCATCCTCGAACTCCTTCAGCATCTGGCCTTCGCCGAGGACGAACGGAAAATCGTCGGCCTTGCCGCCGGCGAATTCGACGCCGTCGATTCTGCCGACGAAATCCAGCGTCACGCGGTCGCCGTCCTGGGCCGAGCGGTCCGGGCCGCCGTCGCCATGCGCGCCGGCCTCGCCCTTGGTGTGATAGTGGACGCGCTGCTTGCGCAGGATGTCGATGGTCTTGTCGATTTCGGCATCGGTGATGTCGGCCCGGGTCTTCTCGACCTCGACTGCGGCGAGGTCGCCGATCTTCACGTCCGGATAGACCTCGAAGGTCGCCTGGAACACCAGCGCGCCGTCGACCTTCTCGTCAGCCTTGGGCTCGATAGTCGGGAAACCGGCCACGCGCAGGTTGCTGGATGCCGCCGCCTCGCCAAACGCACGGCTCACCTTGTCGTTCAGGACTTCATTCTCGACCATCGCGCCGTACTGGGCGGCGACCATTTTCATCGGCACCTTGCCCGGGCGGAAGCCCGGCGCCTTGGCGGTGCGCGCACGGACTTTCAGGCGCTTCTCGATCTCTTCGTTGATCTCGGCCAGCGCCACGGTCAGCGTGATCCGGCGCTCGAGTTTATCCAGTGTTTCGACTGCAGTTGCCATGTGAATCGTCCAAAAATGTGAGTGAGTCGGTTGGTGCGAGGAGGGGGACTCGAACCCCCACACCATTGCTGGCGTCAGGACCTAAACCTGGTGCGTCTACCAATTTCGCCATCCTCGCGGCAAGCACGCCGTCGTGGGCGCGGCCGGCATCCGTTCTGACAAAAGCAAAGGGCGACCCTGCGTCAAAGCGGTCGCCCTGCGATGCCATGGTAGTGGCTGTTTGACTTCAGGCGCGAATTCTACTGTAAAAAAGGGCAAGACGGCCAAAAAAGCGGCGCGGTCGGCGCGGGACCATGGCGGGTTTCGCTGCGCTCTACCCGCCCTATGGCTTGTCTGGCTTGTTGACCACAGGGCGGATAGAGCGCAGCGAAATCCGCCGTCACCGCCATCATCTCCGCCTGCACAACCCCGTCACACCGGCTTTTTCACCCTGAACCACGCCGCATACAAGGCCGGCAGGAACAGCATCGTCAGCAGCGTGGCCACGATCAGGCCGCCCATGATGGCCACTGCCATCGGCCCCCAGAACACCGAGCGCGACAGCGGGATCATCGCCAGCACGGCCGTGGCCGCGGTCAGCACGATCGGCCGGAAGCGACGCACTGCGGAGCCGACGATCGCGTCCCAGGCCGGAATGCCCTGCGCGATGTCCTGCTCGATCTGGTCGACCAGAATCACCGAGTTGCGGATGATCATGCCGAACAGCGCGATCACGCCCAGCTGCGCCACGAAGCCGAACGGCCGCTGCAGGAGCAGCAGCGCCAACGCGGCGCCGGCCACGCCCAGCGGACCGGTGAGGAACACCAGCACCGAACGCGAGAAGCTGTGCAGCTGCAGCATCAGCAAGGTGAAGACGATGAAGATCACCAGCGGCACATTGGCCGCGATCGCCTCCTGCGCCTTGCCGCTGTCGGCGATCGCGCCGGCCAGCCGGATCTCGTAGCCCGGCGGCAGTTTCGCGCGCAGCGCGTCGAGCTGCGGATCGATCTGAGCCGACACGGTCGGGCCCTGGATGCCGTCGACGACGTCCGACTGCACCGTCACCGACCAGTGGCGTCCCTCGCGCCAGACGACGCCCGGCTCCCAGACGAAACGCGGCGTCGCGAGCTGCGACAGCGGCACCGCACGCCCGCTGGCGGTCGGTATGCTGGCGTCATTGAGCGCCGTGATCGTCGCGCGCTCCTCCACCGGCTGGCGGATCACGATGTCGATCAGCTTGTCGCCGTCGCGGAACTGGCCCACGGCCGTGCCCGTCATGATGGTATTGGCCGCCCGCATCACGGTCTGCGAGCTGATGCCGAGCGCGCGCAGCTTGTCCTGGTCGAGGTCGATGCGCAATACCTTCACCGACTCGTTCCAGTTGTCGTTGACGCCGATCGCGTTCGGGTTGCCGCGCATGACTTGCTTGACCTCGTTGGCGATCTGGCGCACCTGCTCCATCTCGAGGCCGGTCACCTTGAACTGCACCGGATACGGCACCGGCGGCCCGTTGGGCAGCAGCTTCACGCGCCCGCGCACTTCCGGGAAATCGGTCCTGAACGCGTCGATGATCTTCAGCCGCAGCGCATCGCGCGCCTGCCGGTCGACGGGCAGCAATACAAGCTGGGCCACGTTCGACTGCGGGAAGATCTGGTCCAGCGGCAGGTAGAAGCGCGGGCTGCCGGTGCCGACATAGCTGGTCACGCTCTCGACGCCCGGCTGCTTCATCACGAACTGCTCGAATTTCTTCGCCTGCGCCTCGGTGGCCTGATAGGATGAGCCCTCCGGCAGCCACAGCTCGACCATCAACTCGGGCCGGCTCGAATCGGGAAAAAACTGCTGTTCGATGAACTTGAAACCGAACACGCCGAGGAAAAAGCCGGCCAGCGTCAGCACGATCGTGGTCTTGCGCCATTCGACGCACCAGTTCACGACGCGCTTGAGGCGCGAGTAGAACGGCGTGTCGAACAGCTCGTGATGGCCGTCGGCGCTGGTGGCCGGCCTGACCTTCAGCAGCACGTAGCCGAGGTAGGGCGTGAACAGCACGGCGACGAACCACGAGATCAGCAGCGCGATCACGTTCACCGAGAACATCGAGAACGTGTACTCGCCGGCGACCGACTGCGCAAAACCGATCGGCAGGAAACCGGCGGCGGTGATCAGCGTGCCGGTCAGCATCGGCATCGCGGTCGATGTGTAGGCGTAGGTGGCGGCGTCGAAGCGCGACAGCCCCTCCTCCATCTTGCGCACCATCATCTCGACCGCGATGATCGCGTCATCGACCAGCAGGCCGAGCGCGATGATCAGCGCACCGAGCGAGATCTTGTGCAGATCGATGCCGAACACGCGCATCGCGAGGAAGGTCGCGGCCAGCACCAGCGGAATGGTCAGCGCGACCACAAGGCCCGGCCGCACGTCGATGCGGAACGGCCGGGTATGCAAGCCGAGCGAGAGGAAGCTGACCGCAAGCACGATCAGCACTGCCTCGGCCAGCACCTTCAGGAACTCGTTGACCGACTGGCTGACGGCGCGCGGCTGGTCCGCCACGCGCTCGAGCGTGATGCCGACCGGCAGCTTGGCCTGGATCTCGGCCGCCCTCTGGTCCAGAGCGCGCCCGAGCTTGATGATGTCGCCGCCCTTCTCCATTGATACGCCGAGGCCGATCACTTCCTTGCCGTTGTAGCGCATCTTGTCGCGCGGCGGGTCGATGAAGGCGCGGCGCACGGTCGCGAAATCGCCGAGCCGCAGGCTGTTGCCGTTCACGCGCAGCGGCAGGTCTTCCAGCTCCTTCGCCGTCCGGGTCTGGCCCGACACCCGCACCTGCAGATTGTCGGTCGGCGTCACCAGCACGCCGCTGCCCTCGACCGCATTCTGCGCATTGATCTGCTGGACGATGGCGTCAAAGGGAACGCCCAGCTGCGCGAATTTCTTCGTCGAGAATTCGATGAAGATCTTCTCGTCCTGCACGCCGTACAGCTCGACCTTCGACACCGACCGCACGCCTAGCAGCTGCTGGCGCACGAAGTCGGCATAGTCGCGGACCTCGGCCATCGTGAAGCCGTCGCCAGAGAGCGCGAAGATGGAGCCGAAGGTATCGCCGAACTCGTCGTTGAAGAACGGCCCCTGCACGCCCGGCGGCAGCGTGTACCGGATGTCGCCGATTTTCTTGCGCACCTGGTACCAGACGCCCTGCACTTCCTTCGGCGGCGTCGACTCGCGCAGCTCGAGGATGATCAGCGTCTCACCCGGCTTCGAGTAGCTGCGAATCTTGTCGACATACGGCGTCTCCTGCAGCTTTTTTTCGAGCTTGTCGGTGACCTGCTCGGCCACCTGCACCGAACTGGCGCCTGGCCAGTAGGCGCGCACCACCATCGCGCGGAAAGTGAACGGCGGATCCTCGTCCTGGCCGAGCTTCTCGTAGCTCATGACGCCGCCAAGCAGCAGCACCACGATCAGATAGCGGATCAGCGGTATGTGCTCGAGGGCCCAGCGCGACAGGTTGAGCCGTCCTTTCATTTGGCCGCCCCGGTGTCGGCGGCTACGGCCGGCTGCCCGAGG
Source organism: Burkholderiaceae bacterium (assembly GCA_023653025.1). GTDB lineage: Bacteria > Pseudomonadota > Gammaproteobacteria > Burkholderiales > Burkholderiaceae_D > Pernthalerella. The sequence continues at coordinate 7,400 of JAMNXS010000012.1, read as the reverse complement.
ATGGCGACCTTCTGCCCCTCGCGCAGCAGGTTGACGCCGGCGGTCACCACGGTCTGGCCGGGCTCGAGCCCGGCGGCGACCAGAATCTCGTTGCCGTTCGCGCCGGCCAATTGCACCGGCACGCGCCGCACCGCGCCCTTGTCGACTACCCATACCGCCGTCCTGCCCTGCTCTTCGAACAGCGCGCTCAGCGGCAGGCGCAGGCCGTCGGGCGCCGGCACGGCGAAGCTGACCGTGGCCGTCATGCCCAGCCTTACCTCCGGCCCCGCCTTCGGCAGCGCGATCTTGGCCGTGAACGTGCGCGTGGCCGGATCGGCCACCGGCGCGACTTCGCGCACCGTACCCTCCAGCGCCGCGCCCGGGTTCGCCCAGGTGCGCACCGTGACCGAAGCGGCACGGCGCAAGGCCTCGACCCGGTCTTCGGGAATGCTGACCCGCACCTCGGTGCCGCCGCTGCGCGCAATGCGCACCACCGGCGTACCGGCGGCCACCACCTGCCCGACCTCGGCGTCGAGCGCGGTCACCACGCCATCGGCGTCGGCCGCCAGCGTCGCATAGCTGCGCTGGTTCGATTGCACCTTGAGGCCGGCCACCGCCTGTTCATGGCCGGACAGCGCCGACTGGTAGGCCGCCTGCTTCGCGTCGAGCACCGCCTGGCTGACGAAATTTTTCTGGCGCAGCTCGCGGAAGCGGTCGAGATCGGCCTTCGCCAGCGTCAGGCTACTCTCAGCCGCGGCCACGGCCGCCTTCGCCTGTGCCTGCGACAGTTGCAGGTCGGTCGGGTCGAGTTGCATCAAAGCCTGGCCGCGGCGCACCGGCGAGCCGACCTCGACCTTGCGCTCGACGATCTTGCCGCCCACCCGGAAGCCGATGCGCGACTCGTAGCGCGGCACGATCTCGCCGGCCAGCTCGAAGCCCACGCTGTGGCCGATCGGCGCCAGTTGCAGCACGCGCACCGGGCGGATGTCCTCGGTCTTGTCGGGCGGCTTCGAGCATGCTGCCATCACCGTTGCTACCAGCGCCATCGACAACAGGCGCAGCGCAGCGCGAGGGCGCTGGCCAGTCGAGAAAAGTCGCACGGTTTTTCCTTTACTATTCGGCCAGCCGATGGCGGCCTGGCACGGGTTATGAGGTAGAGCGGGCTTCCAGAGCCTGTCTCGCAAGGTCGGCAGCAAGGCGGCGGTCCCGCAGGCAGTACAGAAGTAGGGCAAGGGACTGCCAACGCCGCTGACGGCCTCGCGAGCCAGGCTCTTAATGACCCGAGGGTTAGCAATTATAGCCAAGCCGGGTTTCCTTGTTGCTACCAATTTTCCGACCACGCTTGCATGCCGAATTCGCATTACGAAAACTTTCCGGTCGGATCGCCGCTGCTGCCGCGCCGCCTGCGCGCGCCCGTGCGCGTGATTTATGCGTTTGCCCGCAGCACGGACGACATTGCCGACGAGGGCGATGCGCTGCCCGCCGCGCGCATCGCCGCGCTCGATGCCTATGCGGCCGAACTCAACCGCATCGACCGCGGCGAGACACCGGACACCGCCCTTTTCCGTGCCCTCGCCCAGACCCTGAATGAGCGCGGGCTGGCAACCCGTCCGCTGCACGACCTGCTGTCCGCGTTCCGGCAGGATGTGGTCAAGACACGCTACGACAGCTTCGACGAACTGCTCGACTACTGCGTGCGCTCGGCCAATCCGGTCGGGCGCATCATGCTCGCACTGTTCGGCGAGTCGCGGCCGCTGTCGTTGTCGCAAAGCGACGCGATCTGCAGCGCGCTGCAGATCATCAACTTCCTGCAGGATGTGGCGATCGACTGGCAGAAGGCCCGGGTCTACCTGCCGCAGAACGACCTGCGCCGCTTCGGCATCGACGAGCAGCAGATCGCCGACGCCCGGTCCGACCTGCGTTGGCGGGCGATGATGGCCTTCCAGATCGATCGCGCGCGCCGGATGATGCTGTCGGGCGCGCCGCTGGCGCGCGCGCTGCCGGGCCGCCTCGGCTGGGAGCTGCGGTTGATCGTGCTGGGCGGGCTGCGCATCCTAGAGAAAATCGAGGCGGTCGATGGCGACGTGTTCCGTCGCCGCCCCACACTCGACGCCGGCGATTGGCTGCGGCTGGGCTGGCGCTCGCTGCGCTTTGTCGTTTAGCATTCGGCTCGCCGCCCAAGCGCACACCAGACACTCTCCATGACCCCTGACCAATACTGCCAGCAGAAAGCGGCGCAAAGCGGATCCAGCTTCTATTACAGCTTCCTGTTCCTGCCGCCGCAGCGGCGACTGGCGATCACGGCGCTCTATGCATTCTGCCGCGAGGTCGACGACGTCGTCGACGAGACCAGCGATCCGCAGGTGGCGCTGACCACGCTGAACTGGTGGCGCAACGAAGTCGCGCAACTGCTGGCCGGCACGCCGAACCATCCGGTCACCCGCGCGCTGGCGCCGCACCTACAGCCGTTCAAGCTGCGCGGCGAACACCTGATCGCGGTCATCGACGGCATGGAGATGGACCTGACCCAGACCCGCTACCTCGATGCCGTTGCGCTCGAGCGCTACTGCTGGCACGTGGCCAGCGTGGTCGGCATCATGTCGGCCGGCATCTTCGGCTACAGCGACGAGCGCACGCTGCAGTACGCGGAAAAGCTGGGGCTCGCCTTCCAGCTGACGAACATCATCCGCGACGTCGGCGAAGACGCCCGCCGCGGCCGCATCTACCTGCCGATTTCGGAGCTGCAGCAGTTCGGCGTGCCTGCCTCCGACATCCTGAACGCGAAGCACAGCGACAATTTCGTCCGGCTGATGCGTTTCCAGCTCGCGCGCGCGCAGCGCTGCTACGACGAAGCCTTCGCGCTGCTGCCGCCTCAGGACCGGCGCGCGCAACGCGCGGGCCTGATCATGGCTGCCATCTATCGCGCACTGCTTGATGAAATCGAGCGCGACGGCTTCTTCGTCCTGCAGCACAGAATCTCGCTGACGCCGCTGCGCAAGCTGTGGCTGGCGTGGAAGACCTGGGTGCGCGGCTGATGGACCGGCCGGCATGAGGACGCCGTCGGTCGCCGTCATCGGCGCCGGCTGGGCCGGTTGCGCCGCGGCGGTCGAACTTGCGCGGCGCGGCGCCCGGGTCACGCTGTTCGAGGCAGCGCGCGTGGCCGGCGGCCGAGCCCGGCGCATCACCTACCGCGGACAGACGCTCGACAACGGCCAGCACATCCTGCTCGGTGCCTACCGCGACACGCTGCACCTGATGCGCACGGTCGGCCTCGAGCCGGCGCAGCTGCTGTTGCGGCTGCCGCTGCAGATGCGCTACGCCGAGGGCGACGACGACATGGACCTTGTCGCGCCCCGCCTGCCAGCGCCTTTTCATCTGCTCGCCGGCGCTCTGCTGGCCCGCGGCCTGTCGCTGGCCGACAAGCTGTCGATGGCCCGCTTTTCATCGGCCGCGCGCTGGATGGGCTGGCAACTGAACCAGGACTGCACGGTATCCGAGCTGCTGGATCGCTTCGACCAGACCGAACGCCTGACGGTGCTGATGTGGCGGCCGCTGTGCATCGCCGCGCTCAACACGCCGCCCGAGCGTGCGTCGGCGCGAGTATTCCTTGCCGTGCTGCGCGACAGCCTCGGCGCTTCGCGCAATGCTTCCGATATGCTGTTGCCGAAGGTCGACCTGTCCGCGCTGCTCCCCGATGCGGCGATCGCCTGGCTGGAAAAGCACGGCGGCACGGCGCTGCTCGGCACGCAGGTGAAAGCCGTCGAGCGTGCCGGCGATGAATGGATCGTGGCCGGCGACAGCCGGCAGGGCCGCTTCCGGGAGCTGGTCGTCGCCACCTCGCCCTCGAACGCCGCCGCGCTGCTGGCCGGCGTCGATGCCGCGCTGGCCACAGCCCTGAGCTTCGCGTTCGAGCCGATCACCACTTGCTATCTGCAGTACAGCCCCGACACGGCGTTGCCGCGGCCCATGCTGGCGCTGCGCGACGATCCGCTGCAGGGGCGCTGGGGCCAGTACGTGTTCGACCGCGGACAACTCGATGCCGCGCAGGCCGGCTTGCTGGCCGTGGTGGTCAGTGCGTCCTCCGATGCGATGGCCGCAGGCGCTGCTGCTCTCGAAGCGGCCGTAGCGCATCAATTGGCCGGCGCGCTGCGGATGCCGGCGCTGGCCTCGCCGCTGTGGAGCAAGGCCGTGACCGAAAAGCGGGCCACCTTTGCCTGCACGCCGAACCTCGCGCGGCCGCCGAACGCGACCTTGCATGACGGGCTGTGGCTGGCGGGAGATTACACCGAGGGAGAGTATCCGGCGACGATCGAGTCGGCGGTGCGCAGCGGCTTGGCGGCGGCGTACCACATTACCCGAACTCCCTGACCTTCCCCATCGCCTCGTCGATCCGCTCGACGCCGATCGCCTGCAAGCCCTCGATCTTCTGCTTCGGCAGGTTGGACTTCGGCACCAGCGCCATCGAGAACCCGAGCTTGGCCGCCTCGCGCAGCCTTTCCTGGCCGCGCGGCGCGGGACGGATCTCGCCGGCCAGGCCCACTTCGCCAAAGGCGACCAGCCCGCGCGGCAGCGGCTTGCTGCGCATCGACGACTGGATCGCGAGCAGCACGGCCAGATCGGCCGCCGGCTCGGTGATCTTCACGCCGCCGACCGCATTGATGAATACGTCCTGGTCATGCGCCGCGACACCCGCATGGCGGTTCAGCACGGCCAGCAGCATCGCCAGCCGGTTCTGCTCGAGGCCGACCGACAGCCGGCGCGCATTCGGCAGGTGCGACGCATCGACCAGCGCCTGGATCTCGACCAGCAGCGGCCGCGTACCCTCCTGCGTGACCATCACGCACGACCCCGGCACCTGCGCATCATGCTGAGACAGGAACAGGGCCGACGGATTCGAGACTCCTTTCAGGCCTTTCTCGGTCATCGCAAACACGCCCAGCTCATTGACGGCGCCGAAGCGGTTCTTGAATGCGCGCACGAGGCGAAAACTCGAGTGTGTGTCGCCCTCGAAATACAGCACCGTGTCGACGATATGCTCGAGCACGCGCGGCCCGGCCAGCGCGCCCTCTTTCGTCACATGGCCGACCAGAATAATGGTGATACCGGACTGCTTGGCCACGCGCGTCAGCTGGGCCGCGCACTCGCGCACCTGCGCCACCGATCCGGGCGCCGAGGTCAGCGCATCCGAATACAGGGTCTGGATCGAGTCGATCACTGCAACCTGCGGCTTCTGCTCGGCCAGCGTATTGAGGATTTTTTCAAGCTGGATCTCAGCCTGCAACTGCAGGTCGTCGGCGTCGATGGCCAGCCGCCGCGCGCGCAGCGCCACCTGCGCGCCCGACTCCTCGCCGCTAACATATAGCGCCTTCTTCAGCTTCGACAAATTAGCCAGTGCCTGCAACAGCAGCGTCGACTTGCCGATGCCGGGGTCGCCGCCGATCAGCACCACGCCGCCGGCCACCAGCCCGCCGCCGAGCACGCGGTCGAATTCATCGATGCCGGTCGCAAAGCGCGGCACGTCGGCCGCGGCGATTTCCGACAGCCGCAGCACCGGAGCGCCCTGCACCAGGCCCTGCGGCTGCGCCGAAAAACGGTTGCCTGCCGGCTCGACGATGGTTTCGACCAGCGTATTCCACTTGCCGCAGGACGGACACTGCCCGCTCCACTTGTTGCTGACGCCGCCGCACTCGGTGCAGGTGTAATTGGTTTTTACCTTGGCCATGTCGTTTATGCGTGCCCGGTTGCAGCAGCCATGATGGACAGATCGCCGCGCACTTCGCGCCGCACGCGCGGCGCGATCGCGCACATGAGCTCGTAACTGATCGTGCCGGCGGCCTCGGCCACCTCGTCGATCGGCAGGCCATCGCCCCACAGCACGACCGGGGTGCCGACCGCCGCGCCCGGTGCCGGCGTGAGATCGACGGCCAGCATGTCCATCGACACGCGTCCGAGCAGCCGGGTGCGCACGCCATCGACCAGCACCGGGGTGCCGGTCGGCGCATGTCGCGGGTAGCCGTCGGCGTAGCCGCAGGCAACGATGCCGATTCGCATCGGACGATCGGCGGTGAACACGCTGCCGTAACCGACGCTATCACCGGCCTGCAGCGCCTGCACCGATATCAGCCTGCTTTGCAGCGTCATCGCCGCGCGCAGCCCGAACGATGCCGCCGTGCCGCCGCCGGGCGACCCGCCGTACAGCATCACGCCCGGCCGCACCCAGTCGCAGCGGATGGCGGGCTGGTGCAGCAGCGCTGCCGAGTTCGACAGGCTGATCTCCGCGTCCAGCCCCGCACACTGCTCGCGCAGACGCTGCCATTGCAGCTCGGCGCTCGGGGCCGACTGCGGATTGTCGGCATTTGCGAAATGGGTCAGCAGCGCAATCGTGCGCACGGCGCGCATGCCGCGCAGGCGCCCGAAGACCTCGTGCAGGCGCTCCGGGCGAAAGCCGAGCCGGTTCATGCCGGTGTTGATTTTCAGGTGGACGTCGAGCGCCGGCCCTGCAAAGGATGCAAGCATCGCCAGTTGCTCGTCGTTGTGCACGACCGGCTGCAGCGCGAGGCCGGCCATCGTGTCGAGGTCGGCGGGATCGAACATGCCCTCCATCATCATCAGCGGCTTGCGCCAGCCCGCCTCCCGCAGCTGCACCGCTCGGTCGAGTTCGACCAGCGACAGGCCGTCGGCAAACGCCAGGCCGCGCATCGCATTCAGCAGGCCATGGCCGTAGGCATCGGCCTTGACCACCGCCCATACCTTCGCTCCCGGCATCGCTGCGCGCGCACGGGACAGGTTGGCCCGCATCGCATCAAGGTCGGTAATGGCTACGAGCGGTCGGGGCATCAGGCGGGAATGACAAGGAAATGGAGCAAGCGCGTCATTTTACCGGAGCTGGCGCACGCGCCGCGCATGGCCGACCGGAGCCGCGTTGATTTCGTGGTATAAAGCAAGCCGCCCGCCCGACCGCACGCATCCTGCCAGCCAATCGCACGCACATCACCTTCATGAATCGCGGCTTCTACACCATCATGGCAGCGCAATTCTTTTCGTCGCTCGCCGACAATGCGCTGCTGATCGTTGCCATCGCCATCCTGGTCTCGGGCCAGTCGCCGGATTGGATGACGCCGATGCTCAAGCTGTTCTTCGTGCTGTCCTATGTCGTGCTCGCCCCCTTTGTCGGCGCCTTCGCCGATGCCTTCCCGAAAGGCAGGGTGATGTTCATCACCAACCTCGTGAAGATCGCCGGCTGCCTGATGATGTTCTTCAGCGTTCACCCGTTGCTCGCCTATGCGGTGGTCGGCTTCGGCGCGGCCGCCTACTCGCCGGCCAAGTACGGCATCCTGACCGAATTGCTGCCGCCGGAAAAACTGGTGGCGGCCAACGGCTGGATCGAGGGCCTGACCGTGTCGTCGATCATCCTTGGCACC
>JAMNXS010000092.1 GCA_023653025.1 Burkholderiaceae bacterium | reverse complement strand
GTGGTGGCCCGGGGCGGAATCGAACCACCGACACAAGGATTTTCAATCCTCTGCTCTACCGACTGAGCTACCAGGCCAAGGCGGACGATCATAGCGGAGAAATTCTTTGGGTGCAAGCGGCGGCGGGGGTGATGGCGGGTTTCGCCTGGTGGCTCTACCCGCCCTACGGGCCCGCGGCTGCTCAGGCGCGGCCCCTTCGGAGCGGTTGGAGGGGCGGGGCTATAATGCCCGCATGAAGATTACCTCCGACATCTGCGTGATTGGCAGCGGCGCCGTCGGCAAGGCCGCGGCACTCGCACTGGCGCAGGCGGGGCACGATGTGGTGCTGGTCGCGCCCGCGTCTGCCGCTGCCGGCCGCTCGCCCGACTGGGATCAGCGTGTCTACGCGCTCAACCATGTTGCGCATGGCCTGCTGTCGTCATTGAAGGTCTGGGGGGCGATGGATGTCGAGCGCATTGCCCCGGTCGATGCGATGGCCGTGCATGGCGATGGCGCCATGGATGCCGACGCGAGCGGCCATCAAGCGGCCGGGCACCTGGCATTCGACGCCTACGGCGCACGTGTCGATGCCCTTGCGTGGATCGTCGAAGACCAGAACCTCAACCACGCGCTCGACGCCGCACTGCGGTTTGCGTCCAACCTGCGCGTCGTGCAGGGTAAGGCTGTGCGGATGCAGTGCGAGCCCGAGCGCGCATCGATCGCGCTGGGCTCGGGCGAGACGATCGACACGTCGCTGATCGTCGGTGCCGATGGCGCGCATTCCTGGGTGCGCACGCAGGCCGATATCGGCATTGATTACCGTGCGTACGGGCAGACGGCGCTGGTTGCCAATTTCGAGACAACAGAGCCGCATCATGGCGTGGCGCGCCAGTGGTTCCTCGGCGCAGAGGGCATCGTCGCATTGCTGCCGCTGCCCGGGCAGCGGGTGTCGCTCGTCTGGTCCGCGCCTGAGTCGCTGGCCGCCCTTTTTCTGAGCCTGTCGCCCGACGATCTGTGCGAAAGGCTGCAGTCCTTGCCCGGGCAAGCGCTGGGCGAATTCTCGATGCTCGCGCCGCAGAAGGCACGTGGTTTTGCCCTGCGGCTGATCCGCTCACACTCGCTGATTGCGCATCGCGTGGCGCTCGTCGGCGACGCCGCTCATGTCGTGCACCCGCTGGCCGGGCAGGGAATGAACCTCGGTTTTGCGGATATCGATGCGCTGCTGGCCGTGCTTGGCAAGCGCGAGGCCGCCGCAGATTGCGGCGACGCACGTACGCTCGCCCGCTATGCCCGCAGCCGCAAGGAAGAAGTCCTGCTGATGCAGCTGACGACCGACGGCTTGCAGCGGCTGTTTGCTTCCGAGTTCGGGCCGGTAAAGGCCTTGCGCAATCTCGGCATGACGGCGGTCGACAAGCTGCCTTTCATCAAGCGCCGCCTGATGAACCACGCGTTCGGCCGCGCCCTCTCTTCCACCACCACGGGATCATGATGATGTCCATCCTCCGCAGCTCTGTGCTGCTGGCCTGCGCGCTGTGCGCCGGCGCAACGTCGGCCCAGACCACCGAGGCCAACATCAAGAAGCTGCTGCAGAACCGGCTCGGTGCCGAGGCGCCGATCGAGACGGTGACAAAGACGCCGTACAGCGGCCTCTACGAGGTGAAGGTCGGCAGCGAGGTCATCTATACCGATGCCGACGCGAAGTTCGTGTTCATCGGCCGCATCCTCGATACCGAGACTTCGAAGGACCTGACGCAGGCGCGGATCGACGAGCTGAACAAGATCAAATTCTCCGACCTGCCGCTGGACCTGGCCGCGAAGACGGTCAAGGGCAATGGCAAGAGGGTGATCGCGGTGTTCGAAGACCCGAACTGCGGCTACTGCAAGCGCTTTCGCAAGACCTTGAACGAGATGAAGGACATTACCGTCTACACGTTCTTCTATCCGGTACTAGGCGAAGATTCGACGAAGAAGGTGAAGGACCTGTGGTGCGCGCCGGACAAGGCGAAGGCCTGGGATGCGTGGATGGTGGAGGGCAAACTGCCGCCGGCCGCGCCCGCGTCATGCACGACGGCCGCCATCGACAAGGTGGTGGAGCTGGGCAAGAAACATGGGGTGCGGGGGACGCCGACGATTTTCTTTGCCGACGGGTCAAGGGTGCCAGGGGCGATGGATGCGAAGGCGTTGGAGCAGAAGTTGGGGCAGGTTAAATAGGGTCGTCGTTGTGATGGCGGATTTCGGCTTTGCCTCTATCCGCCCTACGATTCTTCGGGCAGACCCGTAGGGCGGATAGAGCCGAAGGCGAAATCCGCCACTCGTCGGCATACTTGAAAATCATTCATCCCCCCGCCCAATAAACCGCACCAACCGCGCGATCGTCTTCCGCTACCATCTCCGAAAGACAACACCACAGGAGATGCCCCGATGTTCCGCGCCATTCTGCTCACCAAGAACGACGATGGTTCGACCCGCGCCGAGCTGACGCAGCTCGATGACGCGCAACTGCCGCCAGAAGGCGACGTGACGGTCGCCATCGACTACTCGACGATCAACTACAAGGATGGCCTTGCCATCACCGGCAAGTCGCCGGTGGTGCGCAAGTGGCCGATGGTGCCCGGAATCGACGGTGCGGGCACGGTGCTGGCTTCGTCGCATCCGGACTGGAAGGCCGGCGATGCTGTCATCCTCAACGGCTGGGGCGTCGGCGAGACGCACATGGGCTGCCTTGCCGAGCGCGCGAAGCTCAAGGGCGACTGGCTGATCCCGATGCCGCATGGCATGTCGTCGCGCACGGCGATGGCGATCGGCACGGCCGGCTACACGGCGATGCTGTGCGCGATGGCGCTGGCCGAGCATGGCGTCAAGCCCGAGGATGGCGAGGTGCTGGTGACCGGCGCGTCGGGTGGCGTGGGCAGTGTCGCGGTCGCGATCTTGGCGGCGCGCGGCTACAAGGTTGTCGCGTCCACTGGCAAGCTGGCCGAGGCGGACTACCTGAAGTCGCTCGGCGCGGCCGAGGTGATCGACCGGGCTGGGCTGTCGGCGCCGGGCAAGCCGCTGCAGAAGGAGCGCTGGGCCGGCGTGGTGGATTCGGTCGGCTCGCACACGCTGGCCAATGCGGTCGCGCAGACGCGCTACGGCGGCACGGTCGCGGCCTGCGGTCTTGCGCAGGGGATGGATTTCCCGGCGTCGGTCGCGCCGTTCATTCTGCGCGCGGTGAAGTTGATTGGTGTCGACAGCGTGATGGCGGCGAAGGAGCGGCGGGTGGATGCGTGGTCGAATCTCGCGTCCGAGATGCAGGCCGAGACGCTGGAGCGGATCACGCAGGAGATCGCGCTCGGCGAGGCGATGGATTGGGCGCCGAAGATTTTGGCGGGCGGGGTGCGGGGGAGGTTGGTGGTGGATGTGCGGGGGTGATGGTCGGTCGGCGGCTTTTGTGATGATGGCGGCTTTCGCTTCGCTCTAGCCGCCCTACGGTCCACGGTTGGTCGGTGTTGGCTGGCGGGTTTCGCTTCGCTCTACCCGCCCTACGGTCCACGGTTGGTCGGTGTTGGCTGGCGGGTTTCGCTTCGCTCTAGCCGCCCTACGGTCCGAGGTTGGTCGGTGTTGACTGGCGGGTTTCGCTTCGCTCTACCCGCCCTACGGTTCCAAAAGGGGGGGGCGTGGTTTTGAATGGGGGGCGTAGGGTGGATAGAGCGTAGCGAAATCCACCATAATCTACCGACAGCCTCCCAAGGAACCCGTATGCCCCGCATCGACCACCTCGTCTACACGATTACCCCGGCCGACCCCGGCCTGCACCTGTTCGAAGTCACGCTGACTATCGCCGCCCCCGATCCTGGCGGCCAGGTCGTCTCATTGCCCGCATGGATTCCCGGCAGCTACATGATCCGCGAGTTCGCGCGCAACATCGTGCAGATCCGCGCGGAGTCGGACGGGCGCAAGGTGCGCCTGACCAAGCTCGACAAGCACACCTGGCGTGCCGCGCGCAGCAGCGGGCCGCTGACTCTCGTCTACCAGGTCTATGCGTGGGACTTGTCGGTGCGTGCCGCGCATCTCGACCACACGCACGGCTTCTTCAACGGCACCAGCGTTTTCCTGAAAGTGCATGGCAAGGAAGCCCTGCCGCATGTCGTCGACATCCGCCCGCCCGAGGGCGAGGCCTTTGAGCAATGGCGCGTGGCGACCTCGCTGCCGGAGCTGAAAGCGAAGCGCCACCGCTTTGGCACCTACATCGCGCAAGACTATGACGAGCTGATCGACCATCCGGTCGAGATGGGCGAATTTGCGCTGATCCGCTTCGATGCGCACGGCGTGCCGCATGAGATGGCGATCACGGGCCGCGTGCCGAATCTCGATGGCGAACGTCTCGCCGCCGACCTGAAGGCAATCTGCGAGCGGCAGATCGCGCTGTTCGAGCCGGCGACGAAGCGTGCGCCGATGGAGCGCTACGTGTTTCTCACGCTGGCCGTCGGCGACGGCTATGGCGGGCTCGAGCATCGGGCGTCGACCGCCCTGATCTGCTCGCGCTCGGAGCTGCCGGTCAAGGGCCAGCCGCAGATGACGGAAGGCTACCGCGGCTTTCTCGGCCTGTGCAGCCACGAGTATTTTCATACCTGGAACGTCAAGCGCATCAAGCCGGCCGTCTTCGCGCCGTACGATCTCGCGCAGGAGAATTGCACGCCGCTGTTGTGGCTGTTCGAGGGCTTCACCAGCTACTACGACGACCTGACGCTGGTGCGTGCCGGGCTGATCGACGCGCCCACCTACCTCGGCCTGCTCGCAAAAACGCTCAACGGCGTGCTGCGCGGCAGCGGGCGCTTCAAGCAGAGCGTGGCCGAGTCCAGCTTCGATGCATGGACCAAGTACTACCGGCAGGACGAGAACGCGACGAACGCCATCGTCAGCTACTACCAGAAGGGTTCGCTGGTGGCCTTGCTGTTCGATTTGACGATACGCGCGCAGACGAAGGGCCGTCGCTCGCTCGACGACGTGATGCGTGCGCTGTGGCGGCGCTACGGCCGCGACTTCTACCGCGACGGTGGTGGGCGCGGCGTGACCGAAGCCGAGGTCGAGGCGCTGTTCGACGAAGTCAGCGGCCTGAAGTTGAAGCCCCTGTTCGAGATGGCGGTGCGCGGGACAAAAGACCTGCCGCTGGAAGAGGCGTTTGCATCCTTCGCGGTGACGCTGAACGACGGCCGCAAGGGCGGCAAGCCGTCGCTGGATGTGCGCACGAAGAAGGACGGCGGCGACTGCATGATCGCGGCGGTGTTCGAAGGCGGCGCCGCGCATCGCGCTGGCCTGTCGGCCGGCGACCTGCTGGTCGCGATCGACGGGCTGCGGGTGACGGCGTCCGGCCTTGACGGATTGCTGCAGCGGTATCGGGTCGGGGATACGGTCGGCGTGCATGCGTTCCGGCGCGATGAGTTGATGGCCTTTCATGTCGTGCTGCAGGCGGATGCGACGCCGAAGCTGGCGTTCGAGATGAAGGAGAAGCCGGCGGTGGGGGTGAAATTGCGGAACGCGTGGTTGCGGGGGCGGGGGTAGGGGCGGGCGGCGGTAAGTGGTTCGGCGGCGGGTTTAGCGGAACCTGCGGTTTTCGCCTGCGGCTTTACTCGCCCTATGCGTTGGCCGTGGGTATGCCCGGCGGATTTCGCTGCGCTCTATCCGCCCTACGAGTCCTCGGTTATTGATAACCCCCCCTCGGCCTTCGCCAATGCCCCCCGGCCTTCGCCAATGCCCCCCGGCCTTCGCCAATGCCCCCTCGGCCTTCGCCAATGCCCCCTCGGCCTTCGCCAACCCCCCCTCGGCCTTCGCCAATGCCCCCCCCCGGCCTTCGCCAATGCCCCCCGGCCTTCGCCAAGCCCGTAGGGCGGATAGAGCCGCAGGCGAAATCCGCCAATGCCACTCGCAGCCTTCGCGAAATCTGCCAATGCCACCCGCAGCCTTCGCGAAATCCGCCAATGCCACCCCCGGCCTTCGCCAATCCGATAGGGCGGGTAGAGCAAAGCGAAACCCGCCACGCCGATCCCAAGGCCATAATTCGAAAACAACGACAACCGGAGACCCCCATGACGCTCACCCGCCTCGCCTGCGCCCTTGCCATCGCGCTGTCCGTCACCGCCATCCAGCCCGCCGCGGCCGCCGATTTCCCGACCGCCTCGCCGCAATCGCAGGGGCTGTCGGCCGAGCGCCTGTCCCGCATCCGCCAGGTGATCCAATCCGAAATCGACGCCAACCGCATGCCGGGCGCGGTGGTGATCGTCGCGCGCAAGGGCCAGATCGTGCATGCGGACACGATGGGCTTCCAGGACAAGGATGCCGGCAAGCCCTTGAAGCGCGACGCCATCTTCCGTGCCTACTCGATGACCAAGCCGATGGCGTCGGTGGTGGCGATGATGCTGGTCGAGGAAGGGCGGCTGCAGCTGAATGATCCGGTGTCGAAGTTCTTCCCGCAACTGGCCAAGCTGCAGGTGCTGGTCAACCCGGCCGACCCGAACACGGCGCGCGAGCCGGCCAAGCGCCCGATCACCGTGCAGGACCTGCTGCGCCACACGTCGGGCCTGACCTATGCCGAGTTCACCCGCTTTGCCAGCGTGAAGGCGGCCTACATCGAAGCCGGCCTGTTCTCGAACGAGGTGCCGATGCAGTCGCTGGCGCTTACCGCCGAGCAGCAGATCGAGGCGTTCGCCAAGGCGCCGCTGGTCTGGCAGCCGGGCACGACCTTCGACTACGGCCTGTCGACCGACCTGCTAGGGCGCGTGCTGGAGAAGGTGTCCGGCCAGTCGCTCGGTGCGCTGCTGGATGAGAAGCTGATCAAGCCGCTCGGCATGAAGGACACGCAGTTCGTCGTGCCGGCGTCGAAAGCCGCGCGCATCGCCGAGCCGCTGAAGACCGACCCCGTCACCGGCGGGCCGGCGATGGCGGTGCTCGACATCACGCGGCCGACCGGCAATGAATCCGGCGGCGCGGGCCTGTCGACGACGGCCGATGATTACCTACGCTTCTGCCAGATGCTGCTTAACGGCGGCACCCTCGACGGCCGCCGCTACCTGTCGCGCACGACGGTGGCGTTGATGACGGCCGATCACCTCGGCCCGAAGGTCGCCACGCCGGTGCAGCCGGGCGAGGTGCTGATGGGCCTGCAGGGCTATACGTTTGGTCTGGGCTTCATGGTGCGGCAGGGCGCCGGCATCGCCGGCGTCCATGGTTCCGAAGGCGAGTATGCATGGGGCGGCGTCGGCGGCACCTTCTTCTGGATCGATCCGAAAGAGCAGCTGATCGGGCTGATGATGGCGCAGACGCCGGGGCCGATACGGCAGACCTATCGGCGGATGATCAAAACGCTGGTGTATCAGGCGCTGGAGTGATGCGGGTCGGCGGGGGAGATGGCGGTCGGCGGGGGAGATAGCGGTCGGGCGGGTGGCGCTGGCGGATTTCGCTGCACTCTATCCGCCCTACGGTTCTTTCTGAGTTTTGTTTGACCGCCCCCGGAAAACCCGAACCGGAAAATCCCTACCGGAGAACCCGTAGGGCGGGTAGAGCGCAGCGAAACCCGCCATGACAGCTTCGGGACGCGTCCGAACCCGTCGTACCACCGGATGGCCCGTCAATCCCCCAACAAATGCCCGACGAGCGCCTCCATCCGCCCCGCATCCGCCCCCAAATTCTCCATCCGCATCAACGCCGGATGCACCGGCGGCTCCACCCGCCGTTTCAGGTAGTCGTCCCAATGCGCGAGCTTCCACCGGTCGCGCCGGTCGTTACGCGCCTCGATGCGCCGGCGCGCTTCGTCGCTCGGCAAATCGATCCATGCGATCCGGCACACCGTGTCCGCCGGCAGGCCGAGTTCGGCAGGCTGGAAGAACTTCCCCGCCAAAATCTCGCGCGTGAACGGTCCGACCAGCAGCACGCTCTGCCCGAGCGCGAGGTTCTCGCGCGCGATGTCGAGCAGGCCCGCGTACTCGCGGTCGCGCAGGTGCTGCAGGTAGGTCGGGCTGTCGCGGTCGTCCGGGTCGCCGGTCAACAGGCCCATGATGTGCGAGCTGAACGCACCGTACACGGTGTCCTTGTCGAGGAACAG
Source organism: Burkholderiaceae bacterium (assembly GCA_023653025.1). Lineage (GTDB taxonomy): Bacteria > Pseudomonadota > Gammaproteobacteria > Burkholderiales > Burkholderiaceae_D > Pernthalerella. Next base: position 1,023 of record JAMNXS010000092.1, on the reverse strand, counting down.
GAAATCGCGGCCGCTCTTGTCGGCCAGCAGCGGCACCGCCTGCTTGGCCAGCGTGGTCTTGCCGGTGCCGGCATGGCCGGCGAAAAGAATCAGGCGCGGAAGTGTCATCGTCATGGGCGGAAGCTGAGAGGTCGGGTTGTTTTCAATTTGGCAGCGAGTGCCGCGATGCGTTTTTCACCAGTGGAAAAAATTGTATGATGCGCTTGGCAGCACTGTTTTCAACCCTACCGAGACAAGAATAATCATATGGCCGATATCAATTCTCCGGGTTCCCTGCTGGTTGGCGAGGGCGTGTACATGAAGGGTTCGATGCGCGTGCCGGGCACGGCCAGCATCGACGGCAAGCTCGAGGGCGATCTGACGGCCGACACCGTGATCGTCCAGAACAACGGCTCGATGGACGGCCGCACCACGGCCAATCACGTGCGCGTGGCCGGCCAGCTGAACAACACGACGATTGCCAACAAGACGCTGGTCATCGAGTCCTCGGGCCGCATCGCCGGCTCCATCACCTACGAAGAACTCGAGATCAAGAAGGGCGGCTCGCTGATGGGCGGCATCTACAAGGTTGGCCAGGCGGCGCCGGCGCCGGCACCGGCCGCGCCGCGGCCTGCCGCAGCTGCGCCGGCAGCTCCGGCCGTGCCCGCTGCCCAGGCCGCCGCAGGCCGGGCACCCGCTGCTCCCGCCGCTGCCCCGGCCGGCGCTGCTGCCGCACCTATCGCAGCCCAGCCGGCTGACGCGGCTCAGCCCAAGGCCTGACAGTCCGCTGCAAGGGCGGCCCCGCCAGAACGGCAGGGTGCCCGCCCTGTCGAACGGGCCTTGGCAACGTCGCCGGAGTTTCCGCATACAGCGCGCAGGCCCGCTTGGCTGCACGCCGACATCCACCGCGTCGCGGTTGTCCGCGCGCTGCAATGCGACCTCGCGATCCAGCTGCACGGCAGCGGCGGGCTCAGCAACCCGGTCGTGCAGGATTTCGGCGCGCGCCTGACCACCGGCTTCACCGGCCAGCCGCAGCGCGACTGC